>JALRFI010000105.1 GCA_023253775.1 Crocinitomicaceae bacterium | reverse complement strand
AATTGATTAAAAAGGACAAGTCAAAAGCAGATAGTCTGAATGCGCAAAAAGAGAAGATCCAAAACTTAATTGACGAATTGAATACGAATAAGAAGATCTCTGCTTCTCAACTTTACAAAATGAAAAAAGAGAATGAGACCCTGCGTAATATCATGAAAGGTTATGTTCGTCAAATAGACTCTCTTTATACGTTAAATGTAAAATTATCTTCAGATTTGGATAGAACATCTTCAGAGCTTCAATCGACGAAAGGAGAAAGAGACCAATACAAGCAGGATGCAGAGCAGAGCGCAGAACAAGTTAGAAAAGGATCGAAGCTAAGTGCTTACGGATTTAGCAGTGAAGGGTTGAAAATGAGATTGAATAACACTACAGAAGTTACGAATAGAGCAAGAAATACAGTCATGATCAGAGCAAGCTTTACGATTGGTGAAAATCCAATTACGAAAGCAGGAAATAAAGTAGTTTACATGCAGATCATTGGTCCGGATGGCAAGATAATGCAGACAAAGTCTAGTAATGTGACCCAAGTGGGAGGTAGTAGTGTTGCTTATTCTGATGCCAAGGAGATCAATTACAATAATCAGAGTATTGACGTGACGATCTTCTATGATCTTAAGGGAGAAGAAGCAAACAAAGGAAATTATAAAGTGAAAATCTATTGTGAAGGCAATCTCATCGGTACGGACAGCTTCACATTGAAATAGTAGAATAACAAATTAGGTAAATGACGAATATTTTTATTGCTAATCTTGATTGGGAAATTACTTCTGAAGATTTAAAAGCAACCTTTTCTTCGTTTGGAGAAGTAACATATGCGCACGTTGTATATGACCGAGAAACAAAAAAGTCAAAAGGTTATGGATACGTCGAAATGTCAAGCACTGACCAAGCGATAAATGCTATTCAAGCACTAAACGGACTAGAAATCAATGGTAGAAAACTGGATGTGAAGATTGCTTCTCCAAAAGAAAATAGACCAGTCAAGCAAGAGAAATCGAAATCCGATCATTCTCATGGACATAAAAAGTTCAATAACAAAAGATAATAATGTCAGACGCTATTAATCTGGGGTCGGTAGAATATACGATCAATGAAAATGGAATAGGTACTATTGAGTTTGGACACCCAATGAGTAACTCTCTTCCGGGTAAGATTCTAAGAAAACTTGCTGACACGATCACCTTATTGGGAAATGATGATAAAGTGAAGGTAATTGTTCTTCGTTCCAAGGGTGAAAAAGCATTTTGTGCCGGAGCGAGTTTTGACGAATTGATCTCGATCAAAGATCTTGAAACAGGGAAGGTTTTCTTTTCAGGATTTGCAGGGGTAATTAATGCGTGTCGAAAAGCACCAAAATTTATCATTGGTAGAGTTCAAGGAAAAGCTGTTGGTGGCGGAGTTGGCGTAGCTTCAGCTGTGGATTATTGTTTGGCGACAAGGTATGCTGATGTAAAACTTTCTGAGCTTGCGGTTGGCATTGGTCCTTTTGTCGTTGGTCCGGCAGTTGAGCGAAAAATTGGCTTGTCTGCCATGAGTGAATTGGCGATCAACGCTACGGAATGGAGATCTGCAGACTGGGCTAAGAAAAAAGGACTTTACACAGACGTTTTCGATACAGCAGAAGACATGGATTCAGAAATAGATCGACTGGCTTTGCGTTTGGCAAAATCAAATCCTGAAGCGATGAGGATGTTGAAGGAAGTTTTTTGGCAAGGAACTGAGCATTGGGACACTCTTTTAGCGGAAAGAGCAGAAATGAGCGGAACACTTGTTTTAAGTGAATTTACGGTGAATGCGATCAACGCATTCAAAACAAAATAAACTCTAAGTCCTAAGAGTTCCACAAACGATTGCGGTTGAACCTGAAGAATCTTCGGTGAAACCGCATTCTTTTTTAAAATTCATTTGTTAATAAAATTAGAAATCATATCTTTGCACCCCCAAATTAGGGATATTGTCTTATTTTAATTAGTAATAATAGTGGATACATTAAGTTACAAAACCGTTTCCGGCAACAAGGAGACCGCTGACAAAAAGTGGCTTGTTGTGGATGCTGAGGGCCAGACTGTAGGTCGCTTGGCAAGCAAGGTGGCGAAGATCATCCGCGGCAAACATAAGCCGAACTTCACCCCACATGCTGACTGCGGTGACAACGTGATCGTTATCAACGCAGAGAAGGTCTCTTTCTCCGGTACAAAGCTGGGAGATAAAGAGTACGTTCGTTACACAGGTTACCCTGGTGGACAGCGTATCACTACTGCTGAAGAGATGTTGAAAAAACATCCTGAGCGTGTGATAGAGAAAGCTGTTAAAGGAATGTTGCCGAAAAATCGTCTTGGAAGAAATCTCTTTACAAACCTTAAGGTGTATACAGGGACTGAGCACAAGCATGAGGCACAGAAACCAGAAGTTTTTAACCTTGATTCAATGAAATAATCAGCATGGAAATAATTAACACATTAGGAAGAAGAAAGACATCTGTAGCCAGAGTATACCTTTCAAAGGGTTCTGGTAAGGTGATCGTAAATAGCAAGGACTATAAGGAGGCTTTTCCTGTAGCGGTTCTTCAGTCTAAGATCCAGCAGCCATTTGAAATCACTAACACTGTAGGTCAGTACGACGTAAAAGTAAATGTGATAGGAGGTGGAATCAATGGTCAGGCAGAAGCTATCCGTTTAGGAATCTCCAGAGCTCTTGTAGAAGTGTCAGAAGACAATAAGCCTTTACTTAAAGCAGAAGGCCTTATGACAAGAGACCCGAGAATGGTAGAACGTAAGAAGCCAGGTCAGCCTAAGGCTCGTAAGAAATTCCAGTTCTCTAAACGTTAATATTTGTATTTGGCGGTTGTTTAGTATCCAAGCTTCGAAGTACCTGTTCTCCTTGAGAATCCCTTCGGTTGCTGATCTACTAAAGGAACGTAAACAATTTAAAAAAGAATAAAATGTCAAAAGTAACATTCGAAAATCTATTAGAAGCAGGTGTTCATTTCGGACACATGAAAAGAAAATGGAACCCGGCAATGGCCCCGTACATCTTCGAGGAGAAGAAAGGTATCCACATTATCGATCTTAATAAGACAATAGCACACCTTGATCAAGCATGTGCGGCAATGAAACAAATTGCCAAGTCGGGTAAAAAAGTTCTTTTCGTTGCGACTAAAAAGCAAGCCAAAGATATCGTAGCTCAGAAAGTAACCGAAGTAAATATGCCTTTCGTTACTGAGCGTTGGACTGGTGGTATGTTAACAAACTTCCAGACTACACGAAAGTCTATCCGTAAGATGGCTACCATCGACAAGATGCAGACAGACGGTACATGGGCTACTTTGAACAAGCGTGAGCGTCTTTTTAAAACTCGTCAGCGTGAAAAATTGGAAAAGAACTTTGGTTCTATTGCTGACATGACACGTCAGCCTGCGGCGATCTTCATCGTAGATATTCTTAAGGAGCACATCGCTCTTGCAGAAGCGAGACGTCTGAACATCCCAACATTTGCTATGGTAGATACGAATTCAAACCCTAAATCGGTTGACTTCCCTATCCCGGCAAATGATGATGCTACAAAATCGATCTCAATTATCCTGGATGCAATTTGTGGTTCTATCAAGGAAGGTCTTGAAGAAAGGAAAAACACAAAAGGAGCTGATAAGGATGAAGAAGTGGAAGTAGAGGCAGCAGCACCAGTAGCAGTGAAAGAAAAAAAGGCTGCAAAAGCTGAAGTAGTGGCAGAAGAAGAAGTTTCTGTTGAGGCTACAGCAGAAGAAGAAAAAAACGATTAATAAACAACATTAATTTCTATTTCGATGGCAATTACAGCTGCAGAAGTAAACAAATTACGCCAGCAAACGGGTGCTGGTATGATGGATTGCAAGAACGCATTAGTTGAAGCAAACGGTGATTTTGAAGCGGCAATCGACATCCTTCGTAAAAAAGGACAGAAGATCGCAGCAAAACGTGGTGAAAACGATGCTAAAGAAGGCTTAGTTATCGCTGAAGCTTCTAGCGATGCTAAGTTTGGTGTTATGGTTACATTGAACTGTGAAACTGATTTCGTTGCAAAGAACGACGGATACCGTTCATTGGTTCAATCACTCGTAGACCAAGCTCTTAAGAATCGACCTAACTCAATTGATGAGTTAAAGTCGCTAAAGTATGATGACAGGCTGACTGTTGATGAAAAGATCACTGAGCAGATTGGTGTTATTGGAGAAAAACTTGATCTTTCAGGCTACACTACAATCACTGCTGATAAAGTAGTTGCTTACAATCACCCAGGTAACCAGTTGGCTACACTTGTTGGATTGAACAGTGACTCTTCGGTTGCTGAAGATGCAGGGCGTCAGGTTGCGATGCAAGTTGCTGCAATGAATCCACTTGCTTTGAACAAAGATGGTGTTGATGCCAGAACGATAGAGCGTGAGATCGAGATTGGTAAAGATCTAGCTATTCAGGAAGGAAAGCCTGCTGAAATGGCTGAGAAGATTGCAATGGGTCGTCTGAACAAATTCTTCCAGGAAAATACATTATTGAGTCAGGCATTCATACGTGACAATAAAATGACAGTAGAGCAATTTCTTGGTTCAACTGAAAAAGGATTGACTATTATCGATTTCAAACGATTCTCACTTAGTTAAGAAATAATCATTCAAAAAAAGGCTATCGAAATTCGGTAGCCTTTTTTTTGAGCTATTTGTATTGAGTTTAAAGACAAAAATTGATTTACTATATTTGACCGGCCAAGAGCATTGATTATGAAATACAAAAGAATTCTTTTAAAACTGAGTGGTGAATCCTTGATGGGAGAAAAGCAATTCGGAATTGACAATCTTCGATTAGCAGCGTATGCAAAGCAAATTAAAGAGATCCATGAAATGGGTATCGAGATTGCGATTGTTATTGGTGGAGGAAATATTTTCAGAGGAGTTCAAGCCGAAGAAGGCGGCATGGACAGAACCCATGGTGATTACATGGGGATGCTGGCTACGATGATCAATTCAATGGCTTTACAGTCCTCACTTGAAACTGCCGGACTCAAAACGAGACTACAATCTGCTATCGAAATGAAGGAAATAGCTGAACCATACGTGCGCAGAAGAGCGGTCCGTCATTTGGAAAAGGGCAGGATCGTGATCTTTGGAGCAGGTACAGGAAATCCTTTTTTCACAACTGATTCAGCTGCTTCATTGCGAGCAATTGAGATTAATGCTGATGTGATATTGAAAGGTACGCGCGTTGATGGCATCTACACGGCTGACCCTGAAAAGGATCCTAATGCTACAAAATTCGATGTGATCTCTTTCGATGATGCGTATAACAGAGGATTAAAAGTGATGGACATGAC
>JALRFI010000051.1 GCA_023253775.1 Crocinitomicaceae bacterium | reverse complement strand
AAGTTCGTCCGCCTGAAGTTCATTAAAAATGCGCACCGCATTGATCGGATCACCTATATATGTTGGTTTTGAAAATGCTTCTGTCTTTACAAGACGATGACCTTGCAGCAGCAATACAGGTATAATTCGAGGTCTGGCCATTACATTGCTATAAAATTACGAATGAGTTGTTCACCGGCGCCATGACTTTTCTCTGGGTGGAATTGTACGCCAATAATGTGATCCTTTTGCAACCCGGAAACAAATGGTCTTTCATGTTTTGTGAGCGTGAGAATCTCTTCTTCAGGAGCATCTTCAACATGGAAAGCATGCACGAAATAGAATTCACTCCCATGCTTCAACCCATTCAAAACAGGATGCTCATCTTCGAACTCAATGCCGTTCCAACCTGTATGCGGAATTTTATAGCGCAAGGTATCAAGCACCTCCATGCGCGTTACCTTTGCATCAAACCATCCTAAACCTGTTGGACTCCCCAAGCTCCCTTCATCACTATGATTACACATCAATTGCATTCCTAGACAAATACCCAAAACAGGAGTTTTTTGAACCAACACCTTCTCGTTCAGTGCTTCCATCAGACCGAATTCTTTCAAATAGGTCATCGTTTTACCGAAATGTCCTACGCCAGGAAGAATAAGCTTTTCTGCATTTAATACCTCATCAGCCGAACTAATGATTATTGATTTACCCCCAACGCGTGTGATTGCACGTTGCACAGATCGAATGTTTCCTGCCTGATAGTCGAGGATGGAGATGGTCATTTCTTCTTTATTGATTGTGATACGATTTCACTTAATTGTTTTGCCCGTAATTTACGCGAAAACTGTTCAAAGTTTTTCGAGTTGCTCGTTATTCTTCCAGTGCTGTAAAATTCTTCCGCGAGTGTAGTTAGCACTTCTTTTAAATGAATGTTATTCTTTACCAAAATACCTGACTCTGTTTTTTCTATCAAATCCGCTTGAAGCCGGTAATTAGGACTTGAGCTTTCATCAATATCATAAAACTTCTCTTTTAAGACTAAGGCTTCTTGATCATCCGTAAAACAAAACAGGATCTTTCGATTCATACCTAAATAATCATATATTTTGGTGCCCATGAACGAGTAATAATTAAATAACAGAAGGATGTTCTCTGTCCCTAATTTATATAATAAATCCTTGTTAGGCATACGCTTGAAATAGTTGACAAATGGGGCTAGGCTAGCAAATTTTGTTTTAACAAGTTGTTCGATCTCTGATTGATTATTAACCCCGTAAAAATTGAGTCGAATGGAATAATTTGGTTTCTCTGAAAGCCATTCATTAAGACTTTTAAAAAAAGACTCAATAGGGTGCCAATTATAGAGTGTTCCTGCATAGCCGATTGAAAGCACCTCGCTTTGTTGAGGAATAGCAGCGGCCTGTTCAATCAATTCAGGATCATAGCCATTTAGTAATATGTGAATATCCTCTGTATAATTTGTTTTGATTTTTTGAGCAACGAATTCAGAAACAGTTATTACCGTTTTCACATTTTTCAAAAGCCTTTTTTCTTGATAAGTACTATATATGCGCAACAAGCGCTTTTTTTGAAGTGGAATATCTTGACTCCAGGGATCACGATAATCTGCAAGCCAAGGAATGCCGAATTCCTTTGAAAGTTTGTTCGAATAATGAAAAAGCACGAAGGGGTCACCGGTCGCAACGATGGCATCCACTTTATTATTTTCGAGATAACCCCGAGCAGCTTTATACAGCTCGATCTTGGGTCCAACTGGTAAAAAAAATTGAGCGAACTCGTAAAATCCAGAAATTACCATACGTAGCAGTCGAAACTTGCGCTCACCATACTTTAACAAGAGATTGTTGCTAAGATTCGGTTTGTATGGACTCCGTAAGATTGTTCCATATTCATTTTCCTCAATCACTAATATGTCCGACCAGCCTGCTGAAACATAATCCAGATGGTTACCATGATGATTTTCCCACTGTCGAGTGACAACGATCGGTTCAACTCCGAATTCCTTTAAATATTTGAACCAATTGTATGGTCTCAACCCACCTACCGAAACATAAGGCGGAAAATCATAGGCTAGAATTAGTACTTTTTTCAAAAGGAGTTTTTTGGTATGATTACCTTTGCAAATATAAAGAACTCACGCATTGAAGCGCACAAAATTGATTTTAGTCACTTCCGGCTTTCCTTTTGGTGGGCACGAAACCTTTCTAGAAACCGAGATAAAGTATCTCTGTAAAAGCTTTGACAAAGTGCAGATCATGGCCGTGGATCCGGAATCTGAGACGTTGAGGTCCGTTCCCGAAAATTGTTCAGTGAATTCGATTTATACTAAATCGGGCTTTTCGCAAAAGATAAAAGCCCTAGCTGGGATCATAGACCCCAGAACAAGAGAGGAACTTAGGATTATCCGAAAAACTTATTGCATTTCACTCAACAAAGGAATTCTCTCAACACTATTAGTATCCTTGCAGCGAGCAAAAGATATTCGACAACAAATTCTTCCTTATATCGAAAATGATCACAAAACCGTTATTTACAGTTATTGGTGTGATGATAGTGCCTTGGCACTGGCACTGCTTTCAGAAGAAAGAAACGAATTCAAAACGGTGTGTCGCATACATGGATGGGATGTTTATTTTGATAGAAGTGCCCTTGGATATCTACCCTATCGTCACTATATACACAATCAATTATCAGCGATCTATTCCATCTCTGAAGACGGGATCAATTATGCCAAAAATGTATGGAATGTCTCGGGTGAAAAATTGAAATTATCCAGACTGGGCATAGAAGCGCAGAACCCCTTGCCTCAGCGAACCGGTGGCATCTTTACCCTTGTCAGTTGTTCGAACTTAATCCAGGTAAAGCGAGTACACCTCATCGCCGAGGCAGTGAAAGAGCTGGACGGCCAAATGCCTTTGCGATGGGTGCATATTGGCGATGGGCCGACACGACCTAGAATCGAGCAAATCGTGGCTAATATTTCCGAAAAGACCGAAGTTCGCCTCACCGGACGTTTGCCGAACGAGGAAGTATTCAAATTGTACAGCGAACAGTGTCCTGATGTATTTATTAACGTGAGTATTTCGGAAGGTGTACCTGTTTCAATCATGGAAGCGATGAGCTATGGAATACCAGTTATTGCAACTAATGTTGGTGGGAATTCTGAAATTGTTAATGAGACGAACGGATTTCTTTTATCTTCCAATTATGAAAAACAAGAACTTGTAGACAAACTTAATTATGTTCTCAGTACTAACAATCTTGGGAATTTAAAGAAAGGAGCATTTGATACTTGGA
>JALRFI010000074.1 GCA_023253775.1 Crocinitomicaceae bacterium | reverse complement strand
GATCAATGCCGGGGAATCTGTTCAATTGAATGCAACTGGAGCAGATACCTATTCATGGTCTCCAACCAACGGATTAAGTTGTTCAGATTGTCAAAACCCAATTGCCTCACCATCAATTTCTACTACCTACACTGTGACAGGGACTGACGCATCAGGATGTACAGGAACTGCAATAGCTATAATAACGGTTACTCAAGTTTGCGGTGATTTGTATGTACCGACTGTCTTCTCGCCGAACGGAACAGGACCTGCAGCAAACAATGCACTTTGTGTTATGGGTAGTTGTATTGCAGAATTGACGTATGCTGTTTATAACAGATGGGGAGAAAAAGTCTTTGAGACTTCTGATAAAACAATTTGCTGGGACGGTTTATACAAAGGAAAAGAGGTTAATTCCGGAGTATATGCATACAAGTTAAATGCAAGGTTATTCGATGGAACAGTGATCGAAGAATCTGGAAATCTCACTGTAATTAGGTAATTTTAGAATTAAGAAAAATACTCATGAAAAAGGTATTCATATTTGGTAGTTTGTTAATGAGCTTAGCCTCCTTTGCTCAGGATGTGCATTTCTCGCACACTGAATTCTCCCCTTTAACGCTGAACCCTGCTTTGGCAGGTGCAAATTCTCCAATGCAGGGAATTGTCAATTACAGAAGTCAATGGAATTCGATTGCTACGCCCTATTCCACGATAGCGGCGTCTTTTGACACTCGCTTCAACGAAAACAAAAGGGCAAAAAAAGGAATTATTGCCGGGGGATTAAATTTCTATAACGATAAAGCTGGTGATTTGAAAGTTAGCTCGACCAGCGTGAATCTAAACCTAGCCTATCACCTTATTCTTGACCAATCCAGCACTTTAGGATTGGGTATCTACACGGGATATGGACAACGTTCGATTGATCCAAGTGCAGGTAGATGGGGTACTCAATATGACGGAATGAGCTACGATCCGTCGCTGGCAACAGGAGAGACTTTTAATAACCAATCGTTCGGATATCTTGATGCCGGTGCAGGGATGGTATACACCTACAAGACCGGTGAAGGATATATGACTCAGAATATTCAGCGCCTCTTTAACATTGGATTTTCCGCATACCACTTGAATCGACCTAATTATTCGTTTGTGAATGCTGCAGATGATAAGTTGTACATTCGATACTCTGCTTTTGCCAACGCAAACATTGGAATTGCCAATACACGTGGATCTTTCCTTCCAGGGATCTATTATCATCGTCAGGGCACGGCACAGGAATTCCTTTGGGGATTCAACTATAAGTATATCTTGAGCGAAGGATCTAAGTTTACAGGATTTACCAGACCTATGGCAGCTTATCTTGGTGTATTCAACAGATGGAAAGATGCTATTGTGGCGAAATTCATTTTCGAATGGGATCAGGTCTCTACTGGTTTTGCATATGATATTAACCTATCTAGCCTTTCTGATGTTTCAAAAGCCAGAGGAGGATTTGAGATCTTTTTAAGATTTAATGCAGGTGATGGAGGTGGATTCAGATCAAGGATCTAATCCCTAGCCTTCTTCAAAATTGAAGTAGTCGAAAAGCCGTCCACCAGTTGGATGGCTTTTACTTTTCCGCCATATTTTTTTACAACATCCGAACCAACGATATATTTGGGTGACTTAGGGTCCATTTCGTCAGGATCATAGTCTGCTCCTTTGACTAGAATATCTGGTTGGATTGATTTGATGAGGTCGAGCGGGGTTTGATGATTGAAAAAGACAACTGCATCCACAAAACCTAAAGAAGCCAACACCAATGCTCTTGCATCCTGATCATTGATTGGGCGTTCTGAGCCTTTTCCTTGTTCTCTTACGGATTGATCTGTATTTAACCCAATGATCAATCGAGAGCCTTCTTCAGCGGCTTTGGCAAGATATGTCACATGACCTTTGTGTAAAATGTCAAAGCAGCCATTCGTGAAAACAACTTGATCCCCTTTCAACCTCCATATTTCTCTTCTGAGAATTAATGTGTCAAGATCGACGATCTTATCTTCAACGTAACTCAGTCTGCTCATCCTTATTTTCCTTGGAAAAGTTCTTTGGTAATAAAACTAATGATAAAAGTCCCAACAGGATCAATAATAATGTTTGAGAGATCCAGATGATCATTCCCAAAGCATTTCCAATAGCTTGAGCATCACTTTTATTTTCATCTCCCAAATAAAAAGCAACCACCAATCCAACAAGAAGAGGGTAAGTACCGACCCCACCATTCGTAAACGCAATTCCTAGAGCACCTGCGCAGAAACCTAAAAGGATTCCACCGAAATGAATTTCTTGAGTTTCAGCGAGTGCCTGGAATGGTAGTGCAAACATGACGATATAACATCCCCAAATGATCAAGGTTTGTAATACGTATCCCAATGGGTTCTTTGATCTGAAAATGGAAAACAATCCTTTCCACACATCCAAGGCAAAAGCCATGAGCTTTTTTCGGAACTCTTTCTTGAAAAGAATAAAATAACCAGCTCCAAGAAAAAGAATCAGAATAACCGCATAAATGATATACTTGAATATTGAGCTTCCACCTTCTGCAGTTGATCGACCGAATTCGGTTTCAATACGCGATTTGATCTCCCAGAAATCATCCATTCCTAAAAATGCCGTTAAAAACCCAATTCCAACCAGCATGGCGAAATCCACCGCTCTCTCGGCAATGATTGTCCCAAAAGAACTAGAGAAAGGAACTCCGTCTGAACGATACAACATTGCGGATCGACTTGCCTCCCCTGCTCGGGGGATGGTTAAATTCACAAGATAACCGATCATTATCGCATGATATCGATTCCAGAATTTGGTCTCATATCCCAGAGGTTTAAGAACATAATCCCATCTGTAAGCTCGTGAGAGATATGCCACTACACCCAATAGCATGGAGATAACAATCCAGAAATAATTGGCTTCCTTGATCGCCTTGTAAAATAAATCTAGACTTTCTTTGGACATACTACTGAAGAAGAACCAGATCAGGTATACTCCTAAAAATAGTGGTAATACAGTTTTTGAAAATGTAAGTATGTTCTTTTTACTGAACATTAATCGATAAGATTGGTTTCCTCATTCGGAAACACCAAAGAAGGTTTGAATGCTTTAGCCTCTTCAAATTCCAGAAAGCCATATCCGATGATAATGATAACGTCTCCAACAGCAACTCTTCTCGCCGCTGGGCCATTCAAACAAATCGTACCTGTTTTTCTATCGCCTTTAATCACATAGGTTTCAAATCTTTCTCCATTATTGATGTTAACGATCTGGACACGCTCGCCTTCGATTAGATTTGCAGCTTCCATCAGATCTTCATCAATAGTGATGCTCCCGATATAGTTCAGATCAGCTTGTGTTACCTTTACTCTATGGATCTTTGATTTAACTACTTGTATGATCATTTCTGAAAATTTCAGAGCAAAGGTAATAAGACTTTTCTGTAAAGAAACATTTAAAAGGTGCTAACAAATGATCATATTGTCGATCAGCCGAACTTCACCACAATAGGCAGCAATACAACAAACAGCGCCGTCCTTCCATGAATCTAACTCTTTTAGTGTTACCGGATCTACAATTTCCAAGTACTCTAATTCCAATTTTCCTCTATTGAAAAAGGATATAGCCTCGAGCTTTGCCTCGGAAGGTGATAGATTTTTACATACCGTTTGTATATGTTTCAGCGTAGAATAGAGAATTGTCGAATCTTCCTTTTCCTTATCACTCAAACGAAGATTCCTACTGCTAAGCGCAAGTCCAGATGATTCTCTTCTTGTTTCACATTCAACAATTGAAACGCGTAAATCGAGTTTCTTAACCATCCATTTAATGATTGCCAATTGCTGATAATCCTTTAAACCAAAATAAGCATTATCTGGCTTTACAATTTGAAAGAGATTATGAACCACGTGCACAACACCCTGAAAATGTCCTGGCCTATAGGTGCCTTCCATTACCTCATCCAGACCATTCAGATCGATCGGTTGAAATTTATCCTCTTCAGGGTATACCTCATCTTTTACTGGATGAAAAACAACCACCTTAGGGAGATCAGCCAATAGTTGTAGATCTTTATCGAGTGTTCTGGGGTATTTTTCGAGGTCTATGCTATTGTTGAACTGTGTTGGATTTACGAAAATACTTATAACAACTCGGTCATTTTCCTCTATTGCTCTGAGCACTAGATCAAGGTGACCTCTGTGCAGAGCCCCCATAGTTGGAACAAATCCAATCCTATTTCCAGAAATCCTTTCTGCTTCCAATTTTTTATGGAGATCCGATGCACATGAAAAAGTTAACGGAAGATTCATTCCTCTTGTAAAGTAAGGGCGACAAAACTATGCCTTTTTGTTGAAGTTCCGCTTTTTTTTCTATATTTTTGTAGAGTTTTTACGAATATAACTGCATGGAGAAGAAAAGAATTCTATTTGTTTCTCAGGAAATTTATCCCTTTTTACCAAAGTCTGAAATTGCATCAACCGCGAGAAACTTATCACAAGGCGTACAGGAGGCAGGAAAAGAAATCAGAGTATTTACTCCACGCTATGGTTGTATCAATGAAAGGAGACACCAACTTCATGAAGTGATACGTCTTTCTGGGATGAACCTCATCATTGATGACACTGATCATCCTTTAATCATTAAGGTTGCATCCATCTCAGCTGCTAGAATGCAAGTATACTTTATAGACAATGAAGAATTTTTTAAGCGAAAGAGTGCACTTTCAGACGAGCAAGGAAATTATTTTGAAGATAACGATGAACGATCAATGTTCTTTTGTCGAGGAACACTTGAAACTGTAAAGAAACTTGGTTGGCAACCTGATGTGATCCATTGTCACGGATGGATGACGGCATTGATGGCACTGTACATAAAGAAAATGTACAGCAAGGATCCTCATTTTGGTGATACCAAAGTTGTATATCATATGTACAACGAAGGGTTTAACAAAAATTGGGACAGCCGATTCGCTGACAAACTTAAATTTGATGGATTCGATGCTGAGATCGTTGATGCGTTAAAGGACTCGAGCTTTGAAAATATTACAAGGGTGATCACAAAATATGTTGATGGCTTGACCGTTGGTAGTGAAAACCTTAACTCTGAATTGAGACGTATTTTTGATGATGCAAGCTGTCTTAAAATGGATTATGTTCAGGAGGAGCTTCAGAACAAGGCTTTCTCAGAGTTTTTTGATAAAGTAATTGAAGAAAGTGTTCTCATATAGAATGAATATACAAGGAAATTATTCGTGGCGGAAGGTTATCAGACTTTCCGCTACGTTTTTATTAGGGCTTTTTCTTATCGTATCCTGTAAGAAAAAAGAGAGTGGTTTGGGCTTGAATACGTTGGACAACAATGCCTTATTGAATTCTGTTCAAATGGATACCTTCTCGTTAGTTACTTACACCATTCTGGATGATTCTGTAATCACAAAAGACCCGGTATATTCGGTCCTGGGATCTTATAATGATCCTAAGTTCGGGCCAATGAATGCTGGATTTTATACTCAATTACGTTTATCAGGTGTGAATCCAAATTTCGGAGATCCTTTGACTATTGTCATCGATTCATTGATTCTTGGTTTAGAATACTCGGGTTATTATGGTGACCTTAGTGATCAGACACTAGAAGTTTTTGAATTGACAGAGTCTATCAGTAAAGACAGTGTATATTATGCTTTCAGCACTTTATCATATAATTCAACAAATCTCGTAGAGCCAGGTTTTGAAACTTTTTCTCCGGATCCAGGAGGAACTACAGTAATTGGAGAGGATACTGTTGATACCCAGCTCAGAATTCGCTTGAAGAACTCATTAGCACAATCTTTCATTGACGAAGCCACAAGCGGAGGAACAAATTTCGCTTCCAACGACAATTTCCTTGAATTCTTTAAGGGTCTTTATGTTAGAGTGAATAACTCAGCTCAAGCATCTGGAACAGGAGCTATCTTCTATTTTAATTTAAATGATGCGCTATCAAAAATGACTATCTATTACAAGCAGGATGGTGAATCCAAGGAATATGATTTTGTAATTAATTCAGAGTGCATTGATTTCAATCATGTTGAAGTCGATTATTCAGGTAAAGACATTCAACAAGTGATCTCCAATCCTTCAGAAGGAACTGATGTATTTTATGCGCAATCATTCGTCAGCAGAGCTGTTGTGAGTATTCCAGGAATTTCGAATTTACCGAAGAACGCTGTTATTCATAGGGCTGATCTTAATTTGCCTGTACAATATCAGACCGGAACAAAATATTCGCCTGGTTTTGAAGTTTCAGTCGTAATCAGACCTGAAAATGATCCATATTCTCTAAGTAGTATTGGGGTTTTTGGAGCTTTTGATGCCACAAAAAAACATTTTTCAGTGGACTTAAGTGCATATATGCAAAGTGTTATTTCAGGTTTAACACCAAATACTGAATTGATTTTCTCACCTCGATATTTTGTCACATCTGCTGACAGGATCATCTTCAATGGTCAAGGGACTGATAACAAAAAACAACCTCAACTAATAATTACTTATACCGAATATTAATATGTGTGGTATTGTAGCATACATTGGAAAGAACGAAGCATGGCCAATTGTTCTTAAGGGATTAAAAAGACTCGAATACAGAGGTTACGATAGTGCAGGAATTGCACTTTTAAACAAAGGCGAAATCAATCTATACAAGCGTCAGGGAAAAGTATCCAATTTGGAAGAATACGCTTCTGCTCATAACTTAGATGGTAACGCGGGGATTGGTCACACTCGCTGGGCCACTCACGGGGCTCCGAACGATGTGAATGCACACCCGCACTTGTCAATGGATGGTGATCTTACATTGGTTCATAACGGAATTATTGAAAACTATGATGTTCTAAAAAAGGAGCTCATTAAAAAAGGATATGTCTTTCAAAGTGAGACAGACACAGAGGTATTAGTCCATTTGATCGATCATATCTCAAAGCATGAAAATGTTTGGTTTGGTGAAGCACTTAGAATAGCACTATCTCATGTCGTAGGTGCTTACGCCATTGTTGCGATGTCAAAGAAATATCCAAATCGATTGGTTGCTGCTAGAAAAAGTAGCCCTTTGGTGGTTGGAATAGGAACTGAAGGTGATTTCTTCATGGCTTCGGATGCAACGCCGATCGTAGAATATACAAAGCGCGTAGTTTATCTTGAAGATGAAGAGATTGCGATTATTGACCTTGAAGATGGATTAAAACTATACAATATTGCGGACCAGGAGAGAACACCCTTCTTTCAGCAATTAGAAATGGAACTCGAAGCACTGGAAAAAGGTGGGTACGAGCATTTCATGTTAAAAGAAATCCATGAACAACCCCGTTCCATCAAAGATTGTTTCAGAGGAAGACTCAATGCTCAGGAAGGCTGGGTATCTCTTGGAGGTATCAAGGACTATGAGCAGAAAATGGTCAATGCTCAACGGATCATCATGGTTGCCTGTGGAACCTCTTGGCATGCAGGTCTGGTAGGAGAATACCTTTTTGAAGACCTTGCTAGGATCAATGTAGAGGTTGAGTACGCTAGTGAGTTCAGATATAGAAATCCGATCATCAATGAGAATGATATCGTAATTGCTGTCTCTCAATCCGGTGAAACTGCAGATACGCTTGCTGCTTTAGAATTGGCAAAATCGAAAGGGGCTACAATTTTAGGAATCTGTAACGTTGTAGGTTCTTCCATTTCAAGGATCACCGATGCTGGATCTTATACACACGCAGGACCAGAAATAGGAGTTGCTTCAACTAAGGCATTCACGGCTCAGGTGACTGTGCTTTCATTAATGGCACTGTCTCTTGCACACAAGAAGGGGACACTTAGTGAGACAAAGTTCCATACCATGCTGGCTGAACTCGAATCGATTCCTGAAAAAGTACAACGAGTATTGGACAAGAATGACCTCATTGAGAAAATCTCATCAATTTATAAAGCCTCACAAAACGCTCTTTATTTGGGAAGAGGAAGTTCGTTCCCTGTAGCACTTGAGGGAGCATTAAAATTAAAGGAGATCTCCTACATTCATGCTGAAGGATACCCTGCTGCGGAGATGAAGCACGGACCGATTGCTTTGATCGACGATAACATGCCTGTGTTTGTGATCGCCACTCAAGGAACTTCTTATGAAAAAGTAGTGAGTAATATACAGGAGGTGAAAGCCAGAAAAGGAAAGATCATCGCCATTGTTACAGAGGGAGATGTTCAAGTTAAAGAAATGGCAGATCATGTGATCGAAATTCCTGACACAGATGAACACCTAGTTCCTCTTTTGGCAACGATTCCGTTGCAATTATTGAGTTATCATATTGCTGTAATGAGAGGGTGCAACGTGGATCAACCGCGAAACTTGGCAAAATCAGTTACTGTTGAATAATTGAAAGCCGCTTAATGCGGCTTTTTTGTTTATTAATACTAGATTCGAACTCGACAGAAAAAGATGAGCTATAAACCACTAGGCGAAAAAAATAAAGATTTCTTCGATCTCGTTTATGAGGTGGTTAAACTCATCCCTGAAGGTCGAGTTACTTCATATGGAGCTATTGCGAAATATTTAGGAGCCGCCAAATCGTCAAGAATGGTTGGTTGGGCAATGAACGCATCACATCGAATGCCTGATTTCCCGGCTCATCGAGTAGTCAATCGAAATGGTTTACTTACAGGTAAAATGCATTTTATTGATCCAAATGAAATGCAACGATTGTTGGAAAAAGAGGGCCATACCATACAAAATGATCAGATCATAAAATTCAAGGATTCTTTCTGGGATCCATCAATCGAATTGCACATTGACTGATCGATACAGTATTTCATTGTAACTTAGCAATATGATTCTTGTCACAGGCGCTACAGGGTTATTGGGCTCGCATCTGATCTATGATCTGGTTCAAAAGTGTGATGAACCTGTAAGAGCGATATACAGAGATATTAAGCGCATAGAAAACGTAAAAAAACTTTTCAAGTATTACGGAAACGACGATTACTTAAATTCATTTGACAAGATCGAATGGGTAAAGGGAGACATTCTTGATATCCCTTCTCTCGATCAAGCAATGGAATCTGTTACTACAGTGTATCATTGCGCCGCATTGGTTTCTTTCGCGAAAAGGGACTTTGAAAAACTAATGAAGAACAATCGGGAAGGGACTTATAATGTGGTGAATTCTTGTTTGGTGCATGGTGTTAAGACGCTATGTTACGTTAGTTCAACTGCGGCAATTGGGGGTGTTTCCAATACAGTAACTTCTGAAAAAACGAAATGGAAGATTTCTCCAAGAACAAGCGGGTACTCTATTTCAAAATATTCAGGAGAAAAAGAGGTTTGGAGAGGATCTGAAGAAGGTCTGGATTGTGTGATCGTCAACCCATCTGTAATTTTTGGCGCAGGAAGCTGGCAAGAAAGCTCAATGGCTATTTTCAAAACAGCACACAAAGGGATGAAGTTTTATTCTCCCGGTCAGAATGGGTTTGTCGATGCCAGGGATGTTTCTGAAATAATGATCAAATTAGTAGATGGAGGTATTCGTAATGAGCGTTTCCTTTGTGTTGGTTTCAACATGCCTTTTCAAGAATGAAATTCTTATCTCTATGTGCTCCTCCATATGGCTCTTTTATAATTTCATCGATAATTTCGAGCTCAAGCAAATCTTTTGCAGAAAGTTTCATTGCTTTTGCTGCATCAAGCATTTTTTTTGGATCTCTCCATAATATAGTTGCACAGCCTTCAGGAGATCTAACTGAATAAATAGCATTTTCTAGCATAATAACTTTGTTAGATGATGCTAATGCAATCGCACCACCTGAGCCACCTTCACCTATAATTATTGCGATAGTTGGCACCTTAAGTTCCATGCAACATTCAATTGATTTTGCTATTG
>JALRFI010000063.1 GCA_023253775.1 Crocinitomicaceae bacterium | reverse complement strand
ATCTTCAGGATGTATTTTCCTTTATTGATACCAGCGATAGAGAAAAATCCATTGACATCAGTAAGGGCACCTGTAACAGTAGCGCTGTCAGAAGCACTTAATAATCTTACTTTTTCGAAAGCCATTGGTTCACCGTTGGATTTATCGTAGATAAAACCTCTGATCGTGTAGTCTTGAGCTACAACGTATGACAATGACCCCAGAAGAACTAATAGGAGAGAGAGAAGTATAGTTCGCATGTTTAACAGTTCAGTTTTAAAGCACCGAAGATAAGTGTTTCGTATGATAAATCTTACCCTCAGAATACAAAAGGTTGTAATGTGTATCTTTTATTGATTTTCCCGTCTCGAGTTCAGAAGAATAACTTTTGCTTTTTCCCAATATTTATCCATTTCCTTCAAATTCATATCAGAAAGAGATAGATGATCATTTTGGACCATTTCTTCCATTAATTTGAATCGATCTACAAACTTTTTATTTGTTTTGGCAAGCGCATTTTCAGGGTTAATATTAACGAAACGGGCATAATTTACGAGAGAAAACATCAGGTCACCAAACTCCTCTTCAGCTTTGTTTTGATCCTTATCCAACACTTCAAGAAATTCATTCATTTCTTCCTGAACTTTTTCCCAAACCTGATCCCTGTTGTCCCAGTCAAATCCAATTCCACGTACTTTTTCCTGAATTCGAGAAGCTTTTACTAACGAGGGTAAAGAATTAGGGACTCCTTCAAGTACCGATTTTTTGCCTTCCTGCAACTTGATCTTTTCCCAGTTGGCTTTTACTTCTTCTTCATCCTGAACAATTGTATCACCATAAATATGCGGATGTCGATGGACTAGCTTATCACAAATGCGATTAAGAACTGACTCAATATCGAATGCGTTCAATTCAGAACCAATCTTTGCATAAAAAACCATGTGAAGTAACAAATCACCAATTTCTCCCTCGAGCGATTTCAAATCATTTTCAATGATCGAATCTGCCAGTTCATAGGTTTCTTCTATAGTAAGATGTCGAAGGCTTTCAAGTGTTTGTTTTTTATCCCAGGGGCATTTTTCCCTAAGGTCATCCATGATGTTTAAAAGTCGCTCAAAAGCTACAAGTCGTTCGTCCATGTGAAATAAATGAAGGTCAAAGTTACTTTATTTTAAATTCTTACCTCCAATGAGTATTTTTGTCTGGCTATGCTTAAGATCAGTTTAATTCTTGGCTTTTTATTTCTGATTGGAAATATATTTTCTCAGTCTACGAGAGCTTGGGGGCTGGAGGCAAGGTTTAAAGCTGGTTTTCTGGCTGCTCATCGCGGAGTAATGGGGCATCTACCTGAGGAACATGCTTTTGCTGGTGAACTGACATATTACGTTAATACAAAAGGAGAAAAACAATGGCATAAGTCCGCAGGTTTTCCTACAGTAGGCGTGACCTTATTTGGCGGCACAGTGGGTAATTTGGATGTTCTTGGAACTTACTATGGTTCATATGGTTTTATAGAATTCCCTTTTGTAAAGGCTGGTTTTTATGAATTATATGGAAAATTAGGTGCAGGATTGGGATATGGGACCAAGGTATTTGATCCAATTGATAATCCTAAAAATGTAGCCATGAGTTCTCATCTTGATGCAATGATCTGTTTGGCACTGAAAAGCAGGTTCTCATTTGGAAAAGATGCTATTACGTTAGGTTTAGACATGACCCATTTCAGTAATGGCGCAAGCAAAGTGCCCAATCTGGGGTTAAATTTGCCTTATTTATCCTTGGGGTATGCGAGAGATATAAAATCGAAAAAAATCGATTCTATACCGAAACCCAATATTGTTTCCTTCCAAAAATGGCATGTGAACGTTACGGGAATAATGTCCTTTAAGGAGATCTTTCCAACTGGAGGAAGAAAATACCCTGTTTATGCTGTAAACTCAAGCTTAAGATGGTTTTCTAAACCGAAAGTAGGCGTAGAGTTTGGATTAGATTTAATTTCGAAACAGGCGGTGCTGGATTATAAACCAGAAATTCAAAAATCTCAATGGGATATTTTTCAGGCAGGCGTATACGCCGCGTACCTATTGCCGCTTGATCAATTTCACTTTGCCCTAGGGATGGGATGGTATGTAAAAGATAAATATCAACCTGAGGATGCGATGTATCATCGAGTTTCCATGCGTTATCATTTGAAGAATGGAGTAAATTTTAACCTGGGGCTGAAGTCTCATTGGGCAAGAGCCGATTATGTGGAATGGGGTGTAGGTTACAATTTTAAACTAAAAGGATGCGACAAATAGTTCCAATAATATTGACCTTTTTGATCTTTTCTTGCCGGAAACCTGAGGATAGAGCTTGCTGGAAACCAGTTGGCGAAAAAGATTCAATGGAACTATTCATTTCAAATCATTTTGATGAGTTATTTCTTGCTGAGCATTTGGAATATGTTTTAGTTCAGGATTCGAGTGATAAAGTTGTTTTGAAGGGAGGTAAAAACTTGTTGAATTTTGTCGAAGTAGTTCAAGAAGGTCAGAAAGTAAGCATTAGAAATAATAATAAATGTTCTTTTCTAAGGAATCAAAAGGAGAAAGTAAAGGTTGAAATTCATTTTACAAGTCTGATCAACATTCATTATGAAGGTACTGAGTTCCTTAAAAACGAAGGCCAATTAAAATTGAATTGGTTCACTTTGTTAATACGAGACGGGGCAGGTCCTGTTGATTTAAATATTGATGCTGAGGTAATTTATTTCAATGTGACTCATGGATATGGGGATTTTACGCTCTCGGGTAAAACCAAATATGCCAATTTACTAGTGAAAAGTAACGGTTTCTGTGATACTTATGGATTAAATATTATTGACTCTATTACTGTAATTTCCAATACGATGGGGTTGTGTAAGGTGAATGTGGATCAAGCTAAATTTAAAGCAGAGATCGATAATGGAGGAGATATTTGGTATATCGGTATTCCATTTGGGGAACCTAAGTTACTTAAGTACGGATCAGGAAAATTGATCGATAAGAATTAGTTAACTTTGTAAGAGAAATTCGAATTCAATGAAACTAATTCTAATTACAGTTCTTCTTTTAGCCCTTGGATTTGCTGGCATTGCAATAAAGATATGGGCTAAGAAAGGTGGAGAATTCGGTGGGACCTGTGCTTCAAAAAATCCATTGTTTAATGAAGAAGGTCAACCATGTAGCTTTTGTGGTGCTATGCCCTCTGAGCAATGTAAAAACGAAGACTAAACACCCCGTTTTAATTGCATAAGGATCTTGAATGCCTTATCTACATCTTCTTGTTTAACAACAACCGTGAATTCGTTAGACGTTGAAACCAGTTCAACAATGTTGATTCCTTCCCACGCTAAATGTTTCAAAATATAGTAGTAGATTCCATAAATCTCTGTATTGATTGTTGGCAGTTTTACGGTTACCGAAGCAAGATCCGAAGTATGTGATTTTAGTTTTTCATTTTTAAAGTTGCGATCTATAATTTCATTGTGATTAGAACTTAAAATAAAGGTAGTTTCAGAAATACCTCTCGAAATCGTGAAAAATGAATCAGCCTCTTTGTTTATTTGCTGACAAAACTCCTCTTGTTTGGTCTTTAGTGAGTCTGTATTTTCAAAAGTAAAATCACTCAAGTTTGAACGAACCAGAAAATCACCCAGATCGCCCATGATGTTTGTGATCTTGATATTAAGGCGATGATACAAACCGGGAGTCATTCTTTTTATGGCCATAACAATAGCTCCCTCTTTCACTTCTTTTCCCATAGAAGACTCGATCTCTGGTTTTAGCTTTCTTGCCAAAGCGGAGATATTGATTAGGTCGTCTGTCATTGCCTCTCTGAGGAAAGGACTTTTATTGATCAGTTCTTCAGTAATCTTTCCAATTGAATTCATGCACAGTGTAAATGGTAGGACAAAATTATAGAATTCAATTGTTATAAAATGTATAAATATTTAAAAAATTAACATTTTTATGTCTTTTAATTATCAATTGTGGCGTTTTGGTGAACAAATTCAAGAACTTTGTTCAATTGTTGATGAGGTGTGAGGAATGAAGTGTCGATCAAAATTGCGTCTTTGGTCCGAATTAAAGGGCTATCGCTTCGAGAAGAATCTAGCCTGTCTCTGGTTTCAAGATTGTGAAGCACTTCTTTTAGATTTGTTTGAATGCCTTTATTCTCTAATTCTAAGAATCTTCGTTGGGCCCTTATTTCTGGTTTTGCTGTCACAAAAAATTTCAGATCTGCATTTGGAAAAACAACTGATCCAATATCTCTGCCGTCCATGACGATCCCGCCCAAATCACCCATTTTTCGCTGTTCTCGAACTAGTTTTTGGCGAACCTCAGAAATTGAGGCTATCTCAGATACAACTTCTGCGACAGCAGGTGTTCGAATTTCATTCTCCACATCCCTTGAATTTAGCATTAGGTGCTGTTTCCCTTCAATTGTTTCAAATGTTAAGGTAATCTCGTCTAAACTGTCTATGATACTTTCTTTATCCGGATTCCCGTTTAGGATCATTCCATTTTCCAGTGCAAACAAAGCAACACCGCGGTACATAGCTCCTGAGTCAATGAAAGTATAGTTCAATTCCTTGGCAAGTGCCTTCGCCATAGTACTCTTTCCACATGAAGAGTATCCATCAATAGCTATAACAAGTCTCTTTTGTTTCACAATCTAAATTTACAAAAATAAAAAAGGGGGTCGAAACCCCCTTTAAACATTATCCTTTTGGAAATTAGAATCTCCATCCAAGACGGAACGCTGCGTTCGCTGCTCCAGTTCCAGTATACGTTTCTTTATACCCTGGCTCAACAGAATTAACTGTTCCTGCCGGAGTTGTAACATCAACTGTTGCATCGGAGTAGTTGTAGCTTCCATAGTTCAATCCAAGCTCAACTCCTAGATAAACATTTTCGAAAACATAGAAATCCATACCTGCACCTAATCCAACTCCAAACATTGAATACTTTGCAGCAACCTCTGCAGAAAGTCCATCAACATAAGAAGCTCCATCAGAATTAGCCCATGATTCATTGTAGCTTCCACCACCAAAGTTTAGACCTAAAGCAAAGTACGGTGACATTCTATCTGTTCCCGCAAGGTGGTATTCAGCACCTAGTTGTGCCATCCACTGAGATCTTTTAATATCTGATGTTCCAGACGCACCTGTACCATCGCCATTTTCGTAAAAAGTGTAAGATTCAGAAGCAGGTGTTCCTTGACCATCACCCAATCCAATTTGAAGACGTCCAACGATGTTGTCGTTCATAAAATAACGCATTCTGATTGTTGGAGCACTCCAGTCAATTCCAGATCCGTTTGAATAATTTAACGCTCCCTCAAGTGAAAATGGGTTGTCCGTTGTTGCTTTCTGAGCAAATGTTGAACCTGTCAATGCAATTGCTCCTACTAAAATAGCTAACTTTTTCATATAACTTAATTTGTTATGGTTTGGGCTAATTTACTGAAGTCGTAAAGAAAAGGTTACAAAAAAAAATTAACTTTTAAATGTTGATAAACTAAAATATTCGTGAAAACGTTTGGTAAAGAGGTTTAACGAACAATTAAGAATTGGTATAAATTATTTCCTCCATTTCGACAATTGTGTCGATAATGTCAATAAGTTGGTGAATCCTGCTCTTGAATTGATAACGAAACCATAATCAACAGATATACGCTTGAAGTATAAACCAGTTCCGAAGGAGAAGCCTGAGATTCCTGGTCTGCTTTCCAGTTTCATTTCCTGTCTTTTATGGTAATCAAATCCCATTCTTAGATGAATATTTTTTGAAACCAAAATTTCCATTTGATAGGTAAAATGTCTTGCAAGCTTTTCTCCAAAACCTGCGACCGGAACAGGAATGGTGTCACCTGTCAATGGGTCCAATGTAGGTTTCAAATTTGGATCATTATAAGTAATATCCCATTTATTCAGGTGGTGTGCCAGCAATGAGAATCGGAATGGTGCATGATTCAGTTTGTAGGAAACAGCCATTTGAAATTCTGTCGGTAAAGATGCTCGCTGGTCTTTAATGTACCCTTTCCATTGAATTCCTGCATTTTTCACAAGGGCAGTAACGTAAAGGTTTTCATTTTCATGAGTATAGGTCCCCGAAAGATCCACTCCTGTTCCAAATGAAGAGTAGGCTTCAAGCTGAGAATAGATCAGATTCACGTTTGCACCAACCGAAATTCGTGGATTCAGACTTTTTCCATAGCCAACTCCTGCAATACATTCAAAAGGAGTAAAGGAACCCATGTCTGCTCCTGTAATATCGGTTCTTCTGAATTCACCGTAACTCACGTATCTGATGTGTGGCACGATCAAACCAAACTTTGTTTGTTGACCATAAGCAACCATTCCATAGTTAATTCCTGATGGTAGCAAGGCCTGATTTAAGCCAAGACCGGTTTTCATTTTGTTATTGATCATGGAAGGGTTTAATACTGCCAGATTGACGTCTTGATCTCGAACAGAAATAAAATCGCCACCCAAGGCTGCTGATCGAGCATTGAAGTTCAGATCCAAAAGTGCAAAAACATGTTCACCGCCCGTTTGTGATCGTGAAATGAATGAAGAAAAAATCAGAAAAATGAAAAGTAAATTTCTCATGCGATTACCTTAACGCAAAAATAAGGATTTAATTATGTGATGATCTTTTACCAAGCTCAATCACTTCCAGATCATGAATTCTGTCCCCGGTAATGCAAAATCGTAAAAGTGTTCTTACCTGATGAAACCCCTTATAACCGCATGCGCCGGGATTCATCCATAACATGTTATATCTCTGATCCATTTTAACAAGAAGAATATGCGAATGTCCGCAGACAAAAATTTTGGGTGGTCTTTTTTCAATTTCGTCAAATGCCGGCTTGGAATATTTTCCTGGTTTTCCTCCTATATGGGTGATCAATACTTCCACTTCTTCAACAAAAAAGCGATTGAATTCGGGCCATTCTCTGCGAAGGGTCGGATCATCAATATTACCATATACACCTCTGGTCGGTTTAAACGCTCTAAGTTGATCGACCACATCGATCGATCCAACATCTCCTGCATGCCAGATTTCATCTACATCTTTGAAGTGTTCTTTTATCCTTGGATCAAGGTCGCCGTGAGTATCCGATAGAATGCCAATACGCTTCATGTGTTAAAATTACTATTCAGTTTTAATTACATTTGTTATATGGACCAGAAAAAGCTGAATGATTGGTTGGATAGTCGTAAAAAACGAAAATCGTTGATGACGGCGGATCATTTAGTTCCTAAAATCCTTGAGGGGAATATTGAAGCATTAAGCACAGCGATAACACTTCTCGAAAGTACCTTATCTGAAGATAAAAGTGAATCCGATCAAATGATCCAGCAACTTTTGCCTCATTCGGGAAAATCAGTGCGTATTGGAATAACTGGAGTTCCGGGAGTAGGAAAGAGCTCATTCATAGAAGAATTCGGTTTGATGTTGACAGAGATAGGTCATAAAGTTGCAGTTCTCGCTATCGATCCCTCCTCAGGAGAAAGTGGTGGAAGTATTTTAGGAGATAAGACACGAATGAAAGAGCTTTCGAAGCATCCAAAGGTATTTATTCGACCTACAGCTGCCGGAACCACTCTTGGTGGTGTAGCAAGGGCCACTCGTGAAAGTATCTTTCTTTGTGAAGTGGCTGGGTTTGATGTCATCATAATAGAAACAGTTGGAGTTGGCCAGTCTGAAACCATGGTTCATTCTATGGTTGACTTTTTCTTATTGTTAATGCTTTCAGGAGCTGGGGACGAGCTTCAGGGTATTAAGAGAGGTATCATGGAAATGGCTGATGCTCTGGTAATCACGAAGGCCGACGGGGAGAATGAAAAGAAGGCCGAAATGGCTTCCCGTGAATATGCTAACGCCATGCATTTATTTCCGCCTAAAAAGAGTGAATGGGTGCCTTTGTCGTTTACATGTAGTAGTCAGGAAAAGAAAAACATCGATAAAGTTTGGGCCACAATTGAATCCTTTGAAAATCAGACGAAGATCAACGGTTGGTTCAAAGAACACAGACATATACAAGACAAATACTGGTTACGTGAAACCCTCAAGGAAATGATCCTTGATGAATTTTTCGAAAACACTGAGCTTGTGGAACAATTGCGATTGAAAGAAGAACAGGTGTTCAACGATGAAATATCTTCCTTTCAAGCGGCTGAATTTCTTTTCAAAGCATTCAATTCGAAATCACGTGGAACAAATTAATTTTACAATTGAAGGCGAGTATATTGAATTAATTCAATTACTGAAGGTTATAGGGGTTGCGCAAACAGGCGGTCATGCGAAATTCATCGTTGATGAAGGTGAAGTTTTCCGAAACGGAGAAGTTGAACTCAGAAAAAGAGCAAAGCTTGTGGCTGGAGATCGAATTGAGCTTGAAGGAATTCAGATCTTTCTAGTATCAGAATAACTCCTGAACTTCTTTCTTTAAATATTCAACAGTGATCTCAGTTGGTAATTGACCAATTTCAGCTACCAATTCAAAAATCTTTGCTGACAGGTCCATTCCGGTAGAGGTAGGCCCCATCAGATTTCCGGCAATATTGATAATCTTGATTGTTTCTTCCTTTGAATTCTTCACCATTTGCCAAGCTTGAGGTGAAACGAACATTTGTTGTGCTACATTATGGTCATATTCCTCTCTGATTGCCTTAAGGAATTCAGTTTGAAGTCCTCTTGCAGGTAAACCCGCGTTGTGAAGGCGCATGACAAGACTGTTTGGATGAATTCGTTCCATTAAAAGAATCGCTCTTTGATATGCTTCAACACGATGAGGCAGGAAATAAGCCTGACGTTCTTTTTTCATTTCAGCCCTTAAAGTTTGAATTTCTTTTGAGGTTTCTCTTCTCAGAAAAAATATCGTCGTGAGTAATACGGCCCCTGAAGGAATAAGTATTAATGCGATTTGAAACAAAATATCCATGGCTTTTCAATTTAAGGCAAAGATAAAATTCAATTCGGGATAAAAGTAACGGACTGTCGTAAACCTCTTTTTTCATCAATTAATTGTAATTTCAACGACCAAATGAGCACTTCACTAATTGTACTTGTACTTATCAGCTATTTCGCTGTTCTAATGCTGATCTCCTTTCTGACATCAAGGAATGCTGACTCTACCACCTTTTTTACAGGAAATCGTCAAAGCCCATGGTATCTTGTGGCTTTCGGAATGATCGGTGCTTCGCTCTCTGGGGTTACTTTCATTTCGGTACCAGGAGCAGTTCTAAATGAAGGAATGGCTTACTTTCAGATCGTCCTTGGTTATGTGCTGGGTTATTTGGTGATTGCGAAGATTCTTATGCCCATCTATTACAGGATGAATGTTATTTCGATCTATCAATATCTTGGTGAACGACTTGGCATTGTTAGTTACAAAACAGGTGCAGCATTCTTTATCCTATCACGAACACTCGGATCGGCAATGCGTCTGTATCTGGCAACTCTTGTTCTTCAGCTTTTCTTGTTCGAAGATCTTGGGGTTCCGTATTGGTTGACCGCTGTTGTAACTGTTTTACTGATATGGATCTACACGTTCAAAGGAGGAATAAAAACGATTGTTTATACGGACACCTTTCAGACCTTTTTTCTGGTAAGTGCCGTTGTCATTTGTGCAATCATAATTGGTGAGAATATTGGAGTCGGATTTACGGGTTTGTACGACGCGGTTTCATCTTATGGTGATAAAAATGAGTTGGTAAGAATCTTTCATTTTGATGATCCAAACAGCAAGTTTTTCTTTCCTAAACAATTCTTTGGTGGGATGTTTCTTGCAATCGCAATGACCGGACTGGATCAGGATCTTATGCAGAAAAATCTGACTTGTAAGAACTTGAAGGATGCACAAAAGAACATGTATTCCTTCACAATCATTCTTGTTGTGGTTAATTTTCTTTTTCTATTGTTGGGAGGAGCAATGTATGTTTATGCAGCGCAGTCTGGGGTAGAGTTACCATTGAATGCTGAGGGTCAGGTGATGACAGATCGCGTTTTTCCTACACTCGCTTTGGGAGAATTTGGAACCGTTGCAGGGGTCTTTTTTCTTCTCGGTATTACGGCATCTTCATATGCCAGCTCAGATTCTGCTCTTGCTGCACTCACCACTGGTTTTTGTATTGACTTCTTAAATTTTAACGAACGAACCGATGAAAAAGAGAAGCAACGGTTAAAGCTTTATACCCATATTGGCTTTAGTGTACTTTTCCTTGTGATCATTCTGGTGGTTTATGCATTAAAAGCTGATTCATTGATTGGATTGATACTGAAGGTGGCTTCGTATACTTATGGTCCGTTGTTAGGGCTGTTCGCTTTCGGAATATTTACGAAAAAGAAAGTGAAAGACAAGCTTGTGCCTTTAATTTGCGTTATTGTGCCTGTCTTGTGTTACCTTCTCGATAGTTATTCCAAGGTTATTTTTGGGAATTACCAATTTGGCTATGAATTACTTATCTTGAATGGCCTTTTAACATTTACAGGATTAATGCTCATATCAATTAAGAAAACAGTATGAAGATCGCACTGTCAGATAACCGAAAACATTTGAATTTTGCACCACTCACTTTAACCAAGCCGGTTGCAGAACTCAGAATGGGGATTCTTTCCAATACTGAACGATGGAAAAAATATTGTCCTGAGGATGAGTTCAGTTATGTAACGGAGAATTATTTAGAAGGGAAATATCCAAGTGATGAGGTGGATCTGACTGTTTGTGCCAATGTGATTGCTAATGAAGATTTGGTAGCAGCGTTAAAAAACCTTGAATCTGGTCAAGTACTATATGTCGGTGAGCATCTTCTTGGATATACCGATCTGAATGGTGAAAGAGTTGAATACAAGGGCGATTTTCCTGTCATTTTGAATGAACGTTGGGATCTTTATCAAAAGAATGATCTTGTTCTAAAGCATGATTTTAATCTGATAACGGAGGGAAGAACAAGTCAGGAGCTATCTGAAACGAATCTATTAATTGGAGAAGAATCACAATTGTTTATTGAGGAAGGTGCTGTGATTGACGGTGCCATCATCAATACAAAGTCTGGCCCTGTGTATGTTGGGAGAGGAGCTGAGATTATGGAAGGTTCTCTTGTGAGAGGTGGATTGGCAATGTGTGAGGGGGCTGCTCTGAAACTTGGCACAAAGGTATACGGTGCGACGACACTTGGACCGCATTGTAAAGTTGGAGGAGAGGTGAATAATGTGATCTTTCAGGCCTATTCAAATAAAGGGCATGACGGATTTTTAGGGAATTCTTTAATAGGTGAGTGGTGTAATCTTGGTGCTGATACCAATACCTCAAACCTTAAAAATAATTACGGCAATGTTCGCACTTATTGCTATGCTGAAGGTAAGGAAGTCGAAACCAATATACAGTTTATGGGGTTGACAATGGGCGATCATTCAAAATGCGGGATCAATACCATGTTCAATACGGCCACAGTAGTAGGTGTTTCAGTAAATATTTACGGCGCCGGATTCCCAGCAAAGTACGTTCCATCCTTTTCATGGGGAGATGCAGAAGGGACAACTACTTTTCAATTTGACAAGGCGATAGAGTATTCTAATAAAATGATGGAAAGAAGAGGTCAGCAACTATCTTCAGATGAAGTTGAAATTCTGAGAGTCATTTCAGAACAATAACGGACAAAATTTCAGTCTTTTTTGCGTGGCACAGGGTTTGAAACTACTGTGTTCGACCAAAAATAAGTCCTAGTCTTTATGTTTATTCATTTATTTTGACGAACACACTGACAGTTTGACCTACATAATTAGAACATGAGCGAATTTTTCAATAATAGTATTTTACAATTTTCAGATAACATTGAAGCCGATTCAGAATTTATTCCTCTGATCACCGCAGAAGAGGAAGAAAATATGAATAAGCAAAGCTTTCCTGATGTTCTTCCGATTCTCCCTTTGAGAAATAATGTTTTATTTCCGGGAGTAGTAATTCCGATCACAGTTGGTAGGGATAAATCCATCAAATTGATCTCTGATTCGAACAAAGGGAACAAGATCATAGGTGTCGTGTCTCAAAAGGATCAGGAAGAAGAAAATCCTGAATTTGAGGACTTGCACAATGTAGGAACAGTGGCTCAGATCATCAGAACGTTAAGGATGCCCGATGGAAGCACAACAGTGATCATTCAAGGTAAAAAGAGATTTGAAATGATTTCGCCCGAGCAAGCAGAACCTTACATGAAGGCGTCTGTAAAACATCTCAACGAGACCCCTTTTAACAAAAAGGATAAGGAAACAGAAGTGATGATCAATACTGTAAAAGAGCTCGCTTTGCAGATCATTAAAGAAAGTCCGAACATTCCAACAGAGGCATCTTTTGCAATTGGAAACATTGACAGTCCTACATTCCTGGTGAATTTTATTTCTTCAAATATGAATGCGGATGTTGCGAAGAAGCAGGAAATGCTTGAAGAACTGAATACCAAGCAAAGAATCATGAAAGTTCTCGAACATTTGACATTAGAAGTACAAATGCTTGAGATGCGCAATGAGATCCAATCAAAAGTAAAGAGAGACATTGATCGTCAACAAAGAGAATATTTCTTGCATCAGCAGATGAGAACTATTCAGGATGAGCTTGGATATAGCCCGCAAGAACAGGATGTGCGGGAATTGGAAAAGAGAGCTGACAAAAAGAACTGGGATAAGAAAGTTGAAAAGCTGTTCAATAAGGAACTTGAAAAGCTTCAGCGAATGAATCCGCAGGGAGCAGAATATACAGTCCAGTTGAACTATCTTGATCTGATACTTGATCTGCCATGGGGAGATTACACAAAGGATGATCTGGATCTCGTGAAGGCTAGAAAAATATTAGATCGCGATCATTTTGGTCTCGAGAAAGTGAAAGAAAGGATCCTGGAATACCTGGCGGTTCTAAAGCTGAAAGGTAACATGAAATCTCCGATCCTTTGTTTTTACGGACCTCCGGGAGTTGGGAAGACGTCACTCGGTAAATCAATAGCTGAGGCATTAGGTCGTAAATACGTTCGCATGTCACTTGGTGGTCTTCATGATGAATCTGAGATCAGAGGACATCGAAAAACCTATATCGGAGCAATGCCGGGAAGGATCGTTCAAAGTTTGAAAAAAGCAGAGAGTTCAAATCCGGTATTTGTATTGGATGAGATCGATAAGCTTGGACGAAGCAATCACGGAGACCCTTCATCAGCCTTACTTGAGGTACTTGATCCAGAACAGAATAATTCTTTTTACGATAATTATGTAGAAACAGAATTTGATCTGTCTCGAGTGATGTTCATTGCAACGGCGAACTCGCTTTCAACTATTCAAGGTCCATTACGAGACCGAATGGAGATCATTGAAGTCAACGGATATACCATCGAAGAAAAACTAGAAATTGCCCGAAAACATCTTTTACCGAAACAGATCAATGAGCACGGATTATCGAAGAAAAATATTTCGCTTGATAAAAAAGTGATCGAAAAGGTTGTGGAAGAGTATACCAACGAATCTGGCGTCAGAGGTCTTGATAAAATGATCGCCAAGATTGTCAGAAACAGAGCCCGACAGATCGCAATGGACGAGGCATTTGACGTGAAAGTTTCGATGGATGAAATCACGAAAGTTCTTGGTCCCGGTAGAGAAAGAACAAAATATGCGGATAATTCTGTTGCGGGAGTCGTAACTGGTCTGGCATGGACGAGTGTAGGAGGAGATATTCTTTTTATTGAGTCTTCGATCACGAAGGGAAAGGGAAAATTAACCTTGACTGGAAATCTGGGCGAGGTAATGAAAGAGTCAGCTGTCATTGCTTTGGAATTTCTGAAAGCGCACAGTGAATGGTTGGAACTTGACCAAGAGGTTTTTGATCGATACAATGTACATATTCACGTTCCTGAAGGCGCCACCCCTAAAGATGGTCCGAGTGCTGGAATAACAATGCTCACTTCACTGGCTTCTTTATTTACTCAACGAAAGGTTAAAAATAAGCTGGCAATGACAGGAGAAATTACGCTTAGGGGAGAAGTATTGCCTGTTGGTGGGATCAAAGAAAAAGTATTGGCCGCAAAAAGAGCAAGAATCAAAGATATCATTCTTTCAGAAAAGAATCGAAATGATATTGAAGAGATCAATGCATCTTATTTAGAGGGACTCACATTTCACTACGTACAGACCATGAAGCAAGTTCTTGACGTGGCTCTGACAAGCGATAAGGTTAAGGATCCTGTTAAGATAGACTAGAGCTTAAACAAAAAGTGACTTCATGATATGTTTGAACTTTTGACTTTGTGAATGAGGAATTAAAGCCAATGTTTCAAAAAAAAAGCATTTGCAAAAGTCACAAATGCTTTTTTTTAGTCATGATTTTTCAGTTTATTCCTCTTTCCAATTCTCACCTTTGTTTCCAGTGTAAGGAATGCCTTTTTCATCGAGTTTCTTTTCAATATCGTTCAGTCTTTTGATTATATTATTCAATGAATTTCTCATTTCATCGTATTCCATCGTAACGATTTCAAGATTGCGTTTTCTCGAAGAGCTCACTCCAACAGTATTTTCCCACAATTGATATTCAACAAGTCCCATTCGCTCTGCAATGCCAGGATAAGCTTCGAACTCTCTGGAAGTTCTTGTTTTGTCTCCATACATGGCAGTTTGGCAAACCCCAAATTGTAAATCTAAAGCTCTGATTTCTTCCAGAAGTGTCAGATCCAATCCGGGATATGTGGTAATCACACTTTGGTATAAACTGATCTTTTCTTTTGTTTCTCTCAAAAGAACATTTGTGCCCCCAATTCGTCGGCTCATTTCAGCAACTTCGTTTCTGAATTTATTCAACTCAGCAACATTCGCAGCTTTAAGAGTCTGGAAATTCATTGGTACTACCTTGAACTTCTCTGCTGATGTCAGCTGTTCGCTATTGCCATTTCCAGTTAACCATACTTCGACTGTGTAAGTTCCTTCGATTACAAGAAATCCATTATTGTCATTGTTTCGACTACTTTTTGAAGGTGAAGTAGATTCAGTTCTCAAATTCCATGTTACCCTATGGATGCCCTTTCCTGCTTTTTGAACAAGTCTCTTGATCTCCTTTCCTTCATCATTTTTGATGATGAAGATGAAATTCATTTCTTCTTCCTGTTCTTCTTTCTTTATATCCTCAAAAGATGGATAGAAGACATCTTTTTTGTCTTTTTCAAGTTTCTTTTCTTCCTCCTGCCTTTTGTCTTTAAGAGATTTTAGTTCATCCTTGAAGTAGAATGTAAACGTAGCTCCGAATTCCGGATTTTTTCCAGCGTACAGATTGGTTCCCTGGAAACCTGTTCCGTCAAGTCCAAGAGGATCAGCAGGCACGTATAATTTTGCATCTTTAATAGGGAACATATGCGCTTTTTTATCGAGATTTTCTTTTGTAAGATCTCTTAATGGAGAATAATTATCCAACACATAAAATCCGCGACCAAACGATGCTGCTACAAGGTCATTTTCTCTTTTTTGAATGTCAAGATCATAAATTGCAATGGTTGGTAAACCTCCAAGCTTTGTCCATGATTTCCCACCATCAGTTGAGAAATAGGCTCCGAATTCAGTTCCCGCAAATAAAAGATCCTTCTTTACGAAATCTTGTCTGATACAGTAAACTGATCCTCTTTCCGGAAGATTAGAAGAGATAGAAGTCCAGGTTTTTCCTTTGTCTGAACTTTTCATAATGTAAGGTTTGAAATCTCCTGATCGATGGTTGTTAAAGACCGCAAAAACTACATTCTCATCATGTTGAGAAGCACAGATCATGTTTACACGAGTATTAGATGGAATTCCAGTAAACGAATTATACTTTGTCCATGTTTTTCCATCATTTTCCGAAACCTGAATCGCTCCATCATCTGTTCCAGCATACAGAAGACCTTTTCTTACTGGTGATTCATCAAGTGCTACTATGTTTCCGTAGATCGTTGTAGATGCATTTTTCATCACAGCATCCATCGACCATACTTGTCCCATCACTTTCAGTTTATTGCGATCAATTCCTTGAGAAAGGTCAGGGGAGATCACCTCCCAGTCATCACCTCTGTTGGTGCTTTTAAATACTTTATTGGCTGCAAAGTATAATGTTTTATGGTCGTGTGGAGAAACCAATAGAGGAGCATCCCAATTCCAACGGTAAGGATCTTCACCTTTTCCAGGCAGAGGTTGGATAGGTACTTTTTCTCCTGATGCCTTGTCGTATCTTACGATCCAACCGTATTGAGCTTGAGCGTATACCACATTTTCATCTATTGGGTCTATTGCTGATTCGAAGCCATCACCACCATTCGTGATGTACCAGTCAAAATTTAGGATCCCTGTGGAATTCATTGTTGCAGATGGTCCCCCCATTGAGTTGTTGTCTTGCGTACCTCCGTAAATATTGTAAAAGGGCAATGCGTTATCCGTGGCCACTTTATAATATTGGATGATCGGTAGATTATCGTAATAGCGCCATTCCCTTGCATGAGTGAACGTTTCATAAACTCCACCATCACATCCGACTAACCAATGGTCAGTGTTTTTTGGATCGATCCAGATAACGTGATTGTCGACGTGCTTATATTTCTCACCAGTTGCGACAAATGTTTTGCCACCATCTGTGCTGTGGTGCATATAGGTATCCATTGCAAAGACCTTATTCTTGTCCACCGGATCACAGAAGATCTCTTGGTAATAATTTCCGCTGGTATTATAAGATGACATTTTAGACCATGATTCACCTTTATTGGTAGATCTGAAGAAACCACCTTTTCCGTTTCTTCCCTCTACAATGGCATACACAAAGTTGTTGTCCACTGGCGAAACAGCAAGTCCAATTCTCCCCATTTCTCCTTTAGGAAGTCCACTATTGATCTCTCTCCATGTTTCTCCTCCATCAGTCGATTTGTAGATCGTTGATTCTGGTCCACCACCAATATAGGTCCATTCGTGCCTTCTTCTTTGATGAGCCGCTGCATACAGGATATTCGGATCCTTGGGGTCTGATGCTATTTCTGAAATACCAGTCTCATCACTAACGAACAGTGTTCTTTTCCAGGTCTTTCCACCGTCTGCACTTTTGTAAACCCCACGCTCACCACCTGAGCTCCATACTGGTCCATATGCGGCAACCCAAAGCGTATTTTCATCTGTTGGATGAATAATAATATTGCCGATGTGCTCAGAGTTCTTCAATCCCATATTTGTAAAACTCTTTCCTCCATCCACTGATTTGTACACCCCGTCGCCGTAAGCTACAGATCGCTGGTTGTTGTTTTCTCCTGTCCCAACCCACAAGGTATTTGGATTAGACGGAGCCAACTTTACACATGCGATCGAAAACGACCCATATCCATCAAAAATCGGGTTGAAGGTTGTTCCATGGTTCTCCGTGGACCAAATCCCGCCAGACGCCGCAGCGACATACCATTTGTCATTGTTGTCGGGATGAACGACAATATCAGCAACCCTTCCTGACGTAAGTGCCGGACCAATAGAACGGAATTGAATGCTTCCTAAAGTAGATGCGTCAAATAATGGTGCTGGTTTGTCTTCTGTTTTCGGTTTCTTTTGAGCATATCCTATGCTCAAAGTGAGCAGAGAAACTAATAAGGTGGAGTATACTTTCATAGATTAAAGAAATGGGTTTGATTGAATAATTGATTTAAAAATTTATTGGTTTACTAACATATTCTTGGATCAAGTTCGAATGCTTTTTTACGATTGATTAAAGAAAGTTATTTTTTGCCAATTTGATCATATGTTACCACTAGAAATAAAGAAGCACAGGCATAATTTGGGTCTATTTTCAATGCTATTTCATGGGCATTGATTGCTTCCTGGAATCTTTTGGTCTTCCCAGGATAAGCTCATTTCCGAAAGTAATAGCACATAAAACGACACTCTCAACTGAATCGATTAAGGCAAGCCATTTGTCGACAATTGATAATTTAAATGAGGTAAAAGTTTCCTTCAATTGCTCAGCATTTGAAGAGCTTTGGCTTGTCTCTTAATTATTGGCCGTTTTATTTCGTCCCAAAAAAAATCAGAATTTTCAGTCGTTTTTCTATTACTAATAGCTAAAAATTATGATTTAAAAATCTCTCTTACTTGGTCTTCGGTGTAGGCATTTTCAAACTCAACATTAA
>JALRFI010000172.1 GCA_023253775.1 Crocinitomicaceae bacterium | reverse complement strand
CAGCAGATCATAGGTCTTGTGCGTGGCTGGAGTCCGCTTATAGTAGTAACGCATAAAGTAATATTCTTTTGGGAGAAGACCAGCCGATAGAAACACACTCAGCAGAATTCAGCTCGGCAAATTATGGGATTGTCATGTATCAGAAAACGGGACTGGTATTCTATTACTTGAAGGATTATCTGGGTGAAGAACTGTTTGATCAATGTATGCATGCCTATTTTGAGGAATGGAAATTCAAGCACCCACAACCTGAAGATATGAGATCTGTATTGGAAAAGACATCCGGCAAAGACCTTAGCTGGCTGTTCGAAGACCTGATTCAGACAACCAATCATGTTGATTACAAGATCTCCTCCGTAAAAAGGTCGAAAACCGGAACCTTGGTTACTGTTCGAAACAAAGGACAAGTGAATGGGCCTATCGAAGTGAATTTGTACAAAGGAGATCAAATCGTCGAAACAAAATGGGCTGAACCAGGGAAAAATAAAAGAACACTTGAATTTTCGACTTCAGATCCCGATGCAGCCAGAATTGACGCCTCAAAAGATATCCCGGAAATGTACAGAAATAACAACGGGTGGCACAAAAAAGGCCTTTTCGGAAAGATAGAATCTATCAAAATGGAATTCCTGATCGGCGATAACGAACCTGATAAAACCAATTTGTTCTGGTCTCCGATCATTGCGGCGAATTACTACGATAAATTCATGATCGGCGCAGTTTTCCATAACAATGGAATTCCTTTTAACCGCTTCCAGTATCTTATAGCGCCAATGTATTCGTTTGGTAGAGGCATGGCCTCTGGAATTGCTGAATTGTCCTACACTTCATTACCTAAAACGACATTCAAAACGTCTCAATTTGGACTTTCTGTAAAGTCATTCAAAGACAGTGATGGCTACGCAGATAAGTTCAACGGTGCATATGTAGCATTGAGTCCATATTGGACGGCGAAACTTGGACAACGTAAAAAGGCCGGTCCTTTCTCTCATAGCATTAGAGTTCAGGGAATACTAAAATACAATGTGAATAACGGAATGGAGATGGACTACAGCGGTGGATTCGTTAAATATTCTGGAGATTTGAATTTCCCTGACCATCAATTCAACTATCAGTTAAGAGAGGATTATGTCGATGGTCCGACAACCAACATGGTTCGATTTACTTCGGAAGCTACCTACAAATTCAGATACTTGAAAAATTCAATGCAAAGATGGGTGGAAATCCGCGGTTTCTTTGGTTTCTCAGATGTTTTTGCTTCACCAGGAACGGCAACTTATCCTTATGCGATGTCATTAAGTGGTACCGATGGAGCACAAGACCTTTTCTATGAGGACTATTATTTTGGAAGAGGTGTATTAAGTGGAATTTGGTCTCAGCAGCGTGCTGAAAATATGGGCGGATTCAAAAGTTCAGCCTGGTATGGTAGCACTGCTGACTGGATGGCAACATCCAATATTTATTGGCAACTCCCTATTCCAAAAATTGGAGTATTTGGTGCATTTTGTGACCTTGGGGTATTCAGCAATGGAGTTAGTGTGAACTCTGCTGTTAACACTGGAATCGGCGTGCGATTTGGGAAAGTATTTGGATTGTATTTGCCGGTTTGGATGAGTAAAGAATTAAATGATTCTTTCGGCAATTCCAGATATGCTGAAAAAATCAGATTTACATTGAAACTCAACCCTTTCAATGGAGATCTTAAAATTGGAAATTTGCTGTAAATATTAAGAACTGTAGCTCTTCACTACATATACTCTGAAAGCTCTAACCATCGATCAGTCTTAGACTCGATCAATGACACTACTTCTGCCAGACGATTACCTACCTTCATGATTTCGTCTCCTGATAAACTACCATCAGACAATTGATTGGTAAGTTCTTCTTTTTCTATTTCCAATTGCTCCATTTCTTTTTCGATCTGGTCAAATTCGGAACGTTCTTTAAAACTTAGCTTCTTTTTGGTTTTATTATCAACCTTTGGAGCTACAGCCACTGGTTTTTCTTCTTGAATCGGCTTTGCTTCTTTCTTCTTTTCAGACTTCAGTTTCCTGTATTCGGTATAGTTACCTAAAATGTCAACGACCTTACCTTGGCCCTCAAAAACGAACAGATGATCTACCATTTTATCCATGAAATATCTGTCGTGAGAAACTACAATCAGACATCCTTCAAAAGACCTTAGGTATTCCTCGAGAACTGACATTACGAAAATATCAAGATCGTTCGTTGGCTCATCGAGGATCAGGAAATTTGGATTGGACATCAGTACTGTCATCAACTTCAGTCGACGTCGTTCTCCCCCACTTAGCTTGTGCACGAAATTATAATGCATACTGCGCGGAAAAAGAAATCGCTCCAGAAATTGTGCGGCAGACAATTGTCTTCCCTTTTCCAAAGGAATAAATTCGGCAATGTCACGAATTACATCAATCACCTTTTTATCTTCATCAATCTTGATCAGCTCCTGATTGTAATAACCAAACCGAACCGTATCACCAACAACTACTTTCCCTTTGTCAGCAGGATGGAGACCTTGAATGATATTCAGAAACGTAGACTTACCGGTTCCATTATTTCCAACAACTCCCAATCGTTCTTTCCTTTGGAAATTGTATGTCAGATCATTTAGAATGACCTTTTCTCCAAAGCTTTTTGAAATATGATGGAGTTCAACGATCTTAGTCCCTAAGCGTTCCATTTTAACAGGAAGCTCCATTTCATCTTCATCCAAACGCTGACTGGCAACCTTTTTTATTTCCTGAAACGAGTCTAGTCGGGCCTTCTGTTTTGTTCCACGAGCTTTGGGTTGTCTTCTCACCCAATCCAGTTCTTTTTTAAAAAGGTTTTTTGCTTTTTCAACTGTCGATTGAAGTTGATCCTGACGCTCAGCTTTCTTCTCCAGATAATAGGAGAAATTCCCTTTGTACTTGTAGATCGTCTCATCATCCATTTCCAGGATCGTATCGCAAACGACCTCAAGAAAATACCTGTCATGAGTTACCATCAACAAGGTTGATTTGGATTTAGACAAATATTCTTCCAGCCATTCGATCATATCCAGATCAAGGTGATTCGTAGGCTCATCCAGAATTAAAAAATCAGCATTTGAAACAAGGACCTTGGCAAGAGCCACTCTTTTCTTTTCTCCTCCTGAAAGTAAACCTATTTTCTTGTCACTATCATCCAGCTTAAGCACCGAAAGTATCTGATTGACCCGCACTTCAAAATCCCATGCATTTAACTCTGTAAGCTCCTGGAAGATCGCTTCGACTTTTTGTTGATCACCAGATTTCATTGCCTGGTTATAGGCTTTCACAACCTTTAATTCAGGTAGATCATGTGAGAACACTTCTTCAAGTATCGTGTGATTGTCATCAAGATTCTCCGTCTGTTCCATGAAAGCAAGAGAGACATCATTTCGATAGACAACTCGTCCTTCATCATACGGTTCAAGATCCATCAAACACTTTAGCAGTGTTGTTTTACCTGTACCATTTTTGGCGACTATCGCTACTTTTTGTCCTTGATCTATACCAAAAGTTAGATCCCTGAAAATAACGCGTTCACCATAGGTTTTGGTTAAACCTTCAACAGATAGGTAATTCATTTATCTTAATCGATTGAGTGAATCAAGAAGGTTTTTGTCTCTTTTAACTCCCAGATTAGCTAAAAAAACCAGTGGCAATCCACAAACAAATAGAAAATAAGCGAATCCGAGCTCACGTTTTGAAGAGCTCAACTCCAGGATAGAATCTCCAATCACAGAGTAGATAAAAAGGCTGATCAATAAAATAAGATAAATGTAAAACGTTAAACGTACGATGCGGAGTTGTCTTGTCAGGTTTTTGTATGCCATCATTCCAACGAAACATAGAATGATCAGCATAAAACTTGAGATATAAAAAGGATATGCTACTTTTTCGACGATGCTTCCTGATTGGTCGCGCGTAAGAATACCAAAGGCTGTCAGATCATGGCTCAATTCATCTTGAACGAATGAAATGAAGGTCATCCCAAAACTTACAACCCCTAACAAGATCATCGCCAATATAAGATAAACAGTCTGAATTCTTTGTATCATATTTTCGTTGCTTTATTTCTTAAATAATGGTCGAGAATTACCATTGCAGCCATTGCTTCAACAATTGCCACGGCGCGCGGAACGACACAAGGATCATGTCTTCCTTTTCCTTTGATCAAGATCTCTTCTCCCTGATCATTGATCGAATTTTGGTCTTTCATTATGGTCGCTACGGGCTTGAAAGCTACACGGAATTCAATAGGCATTCCATTTGAGATTCCTCCTTGAATTCCTCCACTGTTGTTTGTCGAGGTTTCTCTATTCGGAAGGAATTGGTCATTATTCTCTGAACCTTTTTTTGATACCGAAGAAAATCCACTTCCAAATTCAACTCCCTTCACTGCGTTGATCGAAAACATTGCTTTGCCAAGATCAGCGTGTAATTTGTCAAAAACAGGTTCCCCTAATCCAACCGGAACATTTACGATCATACATTTTACACATCCACCAATCGTGTCTCCTTCAGCCCGAACTTGCTCAACAAGCTCGATCATTTTCTCAGCAATGCGATTATCCGGGCAGCGAACTTCATTCGTCTCAATCGCATCCGATAGAAAAAAAGAATTGTCTTCCAGTTTAACCGAACCGATCTGATCTACATACGTCGAAAACTCAATTCCTAAACTTTCAAGGATCTGTTTTGCAATTGAACCGGCTACAACCCTACATGCTGTTTCTCTGGCGCTCGACCTTCCTCCACCTCTATGATCTCGGATCCCATATTTCTGCTGATAAGTATAATCGGCATGGGATGGTCTATAGGCATCTTTCAAATGATCATAATCAGATGAATGCTGATCTTCATTTTTGATGATAAATCCTATGGGTGTACCGGTCGTAACTCCATCAAGCAAACCTGATAAAAGTTGAACCGTATCGGATTCTTTTCGCTGTGTAACGAGTCTCGACTGTCCCGGTTTTCTCTTATCAAGATCGATCTGAATCTTTTCAAGATCAATTCTGACACCTGCGGGGACTCCATCAACAACACCCCCAATGGCAAAGCCATGAGATTCACCAAATGAAGTCAATCGAAATATTGAACCAAATGAAGATCCTGCCATATCACAAAGATACTGACTAAATATTACCCCGCCTTTGATCTGAAATAAAAAAAGGGAAAGACCACTCTTCCCCTTTCCCTACAGATTGAATTATTATTTTTTAGTGTACACATAAACCATAAAGATCTGACCAAAATCAGTCTTCATACTCAGTTTTTCACTTGTATTTTCTTCAATTGTAAAATTCATTGGCATATTCTTCCCATTCATTTCAGCATTCAATATCAACTTACCGGCAGCCTCATCAAGTTCAAACGTTCCCGTCCATTTTGACATACTACCATCTCCTGACGGATGCGGGAATTCTCTGGAAAAAGTCCCGTCTTCATTCAGGATCAAAGTTGTTTTCCCAATAGTCCTTTCTTTAGATTCCTTGATGTATTTCTCATCCTGAGCCGTCAATTTCTTGTCTCCAGCATCAGGAACCATATCGGTCATTTCATACGTTCCAAAAATAGTAGCTACTTCTTCCTCTTCCATATCTTCAACCTCTCCAGCTGATTCCTCTACTTTTGTTTCGAATTCACTTTCTTCTTTCCCTCCACACGAAGCAATAGAAAAACTGAATCCTCCAACAAGGAGATACACAAATATCTTTTTCATGGTTTTTATTTGAAATTTAATAAAAAATCCCTCCGAGGAGGGACTTATTATTGACAAATCGTTAATTCTGTTTGTTTTAGAATTTTTCGAACCTCTTCCAATGTAGGTGCTTCAGCGTAGGTTCTCAAAACAGGTTCAGTTCCGGAAGGTCTGATCATAACCCATCTTTCGTCATCGAAAAAGTATTTAAAACCATCAATGGTCTTCACTTCTCTCACGTTGTAATCTCCAAAAGATTTATACTTGTCTTCTTTACAATTCGCAATGATCTTCTGTTTCAGTTCTTCTGTAATATGAAGGTCATTTCTTTCGAACTTGAATTCACCGACGATCTCATAGACCTCTTCGATCAATTCATCCAGCGTCTTTCCAGACTTTGCCATGAATTCCCAGATGATCAATCCCATCCAAATTCCATCTCTTTCCGGAATGTGTCCTTTAACAGCAATTCCTCCTGACTCTTCTCCTCCAAGAAGCACGTCATCTTCAACCATGATGGAAGCGATTTCCTTGAAACCGATCTTTGTGGTTTGGATCTCTAAACCATAATGCGCACACATTTTTTCAACGCGGGGAGTAACTGAAAATGCAATCACGACTTTCCCAGTCATCTTTTTATACTTTACCAAATAATGGATCAGTAAAAGAATGATGTGATGTGAATCAATGAATTCTCCCTTCCCATTGTATAAACCGATACGGTCGGCATCACCATCTGTTGCCAAAGCACAATCCATCGAACCATTCTGCTTAAGGAAGTGTTCAAGCTCTTGTAAGTTTTTAGCAATTGGTTCAGGTGCCTGACCATTAAATGATGGATTATAATCACAATGTAAAAATGTAGTCTCAGGAAGTATTCTTTTCAGTACATTTTGTCCAGCTCCATACATGGCATCATACGTCAATTTCAAACCTGAAGCTTTAATAGCTTCGATATCGAAATTCGCTTTTACATGATCAACGTATCTTGTCTCAAAGTCAACTATTTCAATTTGACCAGCCGCAATTGCTCCATCAATATCGATCCCTTTAAAATCGATCGGACAATTATCCGGAATGAGGTCTTCTACTTCCTGAACATGCCAAGGTGCTAGGGGTCCTCCAAAATAAGCTTTTAGTTTAAACCCATTATAGCTCGGCGGGTTATGGCTTGCTGTCAGGATCACTCCAATCTCACAATTGAATTGATTGGCAGCCAATGAGATCATTGGCGTTGAAACGAAACCGCGAGACATACGAACATGAATGCCCTGAGAGACAAATATTCTGGCTGCTGTTTCCATAAATAATTCACCTGCAAAACGACAATCATGACCCAAAACCACACTTGGTTTATCGTAATTGCTTTTCAACCATAATGCTGTAGCATAAGTTACTCTTGCGACATTATCCACTGTGAAATCTTCCGCTATAATGGCTCTCCAGCCATCTGTTCCAAATTTGATCTTTGTTGCCAAACTATTTTATTTAGGTCACAAATATACTGATTCAACCAATTTTTGGGTAAAACGACAATAAATCAATGAGAGATGATTATAATTTGATGTTTTCTTTATGAACCCTCCGCGACTTATTTAACAAAAGAGTTGATCGTTTTTTCAATAATTGCAACACATTCCATCAATTGCTCTTCATTCATCACTAGTGGTGGAGCAAAGCGAATAATGTTACCATGTGTTGGTTTTGCCAACAATCCATTTTCTTTTAATTGCATACACAGATCCCACGCTGTTGAGCTATCTGGGGTATCATTGACAATGATCGCATTTAAAAGCCCTTTTCCTCGAACCTTCAAAACAAGATCGGAATTGTCAATAATTCGTTGCATCTCTGTTCTAAAAATTTGACCCAGCCTTCGAGCATTCTGCATAAGTCTTTCATCGTCTACGACGGTCAATGCTGCCATGGCAACTTTTGAAGCAAGCGGATTTCCTCCAAAAGTTGAACCGTGCTGCCCTGGTTTGATTACCATCATGACATCATCATTTGCCAGCACAGCAGAAACTGGATAAACACCTCCAGAAAGTGCCTTACCAAGAATTAATATATCTGGTTGTTTGTAGCTCTCTTGTTTTTCGCATTTATTCTCACAATTGCAATTTCCGCACATGGCCAAAATACTTCCTGTGCGAGCAATTCCTGTTTGCACTTCGTCTGCGATAAATAAAACTCCATTCTTTTTACACAAAGCATGTGCTTTAGTCAAGTAATCCTCATCAGGAACATAAACACCTGCCTCACCTTGGATTGGTTCAACCAGGAATCCAGCAATATTATCTTCTTTTAGTGCAGTCTCAAGTGCCGCTAGGTCATTGTATGGAATGCGCACAAAACCCGGAGTATAAGGTCCAAAATTTTTGTTCGCATCCGGGTCATTTGAGAAGGAGATAATAGTCGTTGTTCTTCCATGAAAGTTGCCTTCACAAACGATGATCTTTGCATCATTTTCGTGAATACCTTTCTGTTCATATGCCCATTTTCTGCAAAGCTTGATGGCTGTTTCAACAGCCTCAGCACCAGTATTCATAGGCAAGACTTTATCAAATCCAAAATAGGATGTAATGAATTTCTCATAAACCCCCAGCGAATCATTATAAAATGCCCTGGATGTCAGTGTTAGATTTCTCGCCTGCTCTGTTAAGGCTTTGATGATCTTTGGATGACAATGTCCTTGGTTCACGGCAGAATAAGCAGACAGGAAATCGAAATATCTTTTCCCTTCAACGTCCCACACATAAACACCATCGCCTTTCGAAAGGACAACAGGAAGAGGATGATAATTATGAGCTCCATACTTGTCTTCAATCTGCATCAATTCTGCTGACTTCGATTTTTCCATTGTTTCTTGCATTATAATAGCGTTTGAATTCAAAGTCACTCGTCACGGAGAGCAACCATCCTTTCCTCATTGAACCAGGAGAGAAATCATCCTATGGCAAAGATAATTAATGATCTTCAGAAAAAAAACCGACATTCAGATGGAAGACGTTCAATTTGTGAAAATGACAGAATGAAAAGCTAAAACGATGATTCCTAGAACAACGTCATTTGATCGTCCTCATCCTTTTTGGTAAAGTCCCACTCCATTGTTGATTCACCTTCTGAAGCTTCTCCCTCAGAATCAGAATCTAAATCTACATCTCCTTCTTCTACTTCGTCAATTTCCGAATCTTCTGAAACTTGATCATCTGGCCATGGCTCATCACCTTCGATAATATGCGTAAGAACGATCTCCTTCACTTTCAGTTTCGTCAACTGATTTCCTTGAGCCTTCAATCCTTTAACATCAATAAAATCTGCAACTTGAATCTCATTATCAGGTAGATTCTTAGTTTCCTTGAGAAGCTTGTTGTAAACGATCTTTATCACAGGTCGAAAAGCAGTTGACACTACATCAAGATGAGCTCCTTCGACTTCACTGATGAAGCTTACTTTTTTATCTGATGTAACCTCACAAAGGAATCGCTTCACAAAGTGCAAGTCTTTCTCAGGGTCGTAATATACTGCAGAAACAGGTCGATCAGGATGCCACTTTTCAATGTGGACCATGTCTTCATCAAAGTGATTGGAAAGATCAAAATTACTTAGTCGATATTCTCCTGTTTTATATAATGTAAGAAGCTTGTCTTCACCTTTGAAAGAACCTAGGAATTTCCCTCGTCCCTCATCGTTTAAACGACCGACCACGGTATCGAACCAGATCTTTCTTGCTGCCAGTGTTGAGCCCCCAACTTCTTTCTGTACAACCTTCTGAACGATCTCCTTTGTAACTCTATTTCCAGCGGATTGACGCCCTTTGATAAGAAGAATTCCCATATCTACATCAAACCTCAATCGTTTTAAATGTGGACGCGGTCTCAACAATACACTCACCACTTCTCTTTCACCGTTTTGATGAACCGAAAAGTACAATACTTTAGAGCCTTTGGTACCTCTTGTAAGATCGTATTCAGTGTCTCTTGTAATCGAATTAACATAGAATCTTTTCATCATGGCAGCTCCGGAAGAACCATCCTGATAGATCAAATGATAGATCGTTCTCTTATCTCCTTTCTTCCAGACATCCGCATGAATAATTCCTTTACCGACGAATTTCTTGTCTGCCACCTTCGTCACCATCATTTTCCCCGTATTAAAGAAAATGATCACATCATCAATTTCTGAACAGTCATTTACAGGGTCATTCTTTTTCAGTCCATACCCAATAAATCCTTCCTCAGTATCAACATATAGCTTTCGATTCGCAATAATCACTTTTGTCGCAGAAATGTTATCAAAGACTTTTATCTCCGTCTTTCTTTCACGTCCTTCACCAAAGCGTTTCTTAAGATCTTTGTAATAATCGATCGCATATTCGATCAAATTTGCAAGATGATTCTTCACTACAACCATCTCCTCCTCGATTTTAAGCAAAGCCTCATCAGCTTTTGAAGCATCAAATCTTGTAATACGGATCATTGGGATCTGTGTAAGTTTTTGCAGATCCTCATCCACAATCTCACGAATCAACTGTTTCTTGAACTTGGAAAATTGCTTATACAAGTACTCATACAATGATTCTCGGTTGTCGTACAATTTGAAATCTATGTACATCTCCTCATTAATGAAGATCTTCTCCAAAGTTGAGAAATGCCATTGTCTTTCAAGTTCGTCCAGTCGGATCTCAAGTTCCTTCTTCAAAAGTCGAACAGTATTATCCGTATTCACTTTGAGGATCTCGCTAACGCCCATGAAACGTGGACGATCTTTATCGATGATTGAAGAGTTTGGAGAGATCGAGACTTCACAATCCGTGAATGCATAGAGTGCATCAATTGTTTTATCAGGAGAGACTCCCGGAGCAAGGTGAATGATGATCTCTGCTTCCGATGCTGTATTGTCTTCGATCTTTTTGATCTTGATCTTTCCCTTGTCATTAGCCTTAATCACTGAATCGATCAATGATCCAGTCGTGGTTCCAAAGGGAACTTCGTTAATCACAAGTGTTTTGTTGTCAAACTTCTTGATCTTGGCCCGAACTCTTACCTTACCACCTCTTAACCCGTCGTTGTAATTACTGAAGTCGGCCATTCCTCCATTCGGAAAATCAGGCAGGATCTCTACCTTTTTCCCCCTAAGGTGGTTGATCGATTGATCGATAAGTTCGATAAAGTTATGCGGCAAGAATTTACACGCCATTCCGACAGCAATACCCTCTGCTCCTTGCGCAAGCAACAATGGGAATTTCACCGGCAGTTGTTCCGGTTCTTTATTACGGCCATCATAACTCGACAACCAGTCTGTCGTTTTCGGATTGAAAACAACGTGTAATGCAAACTTTGATAATCTTGCTTCTATGTAACGTGGTGCTGCAGCTCCGTCACCTGTAAGGGTATTTCCCCAGTTTCCCTGGCAATCAATTAGAAGATCTTTTTGGCCCAGCTGCACCAAAGCATCACCAATAGAAGCATCACCATGAGGGTGATATTTCATTGTATTTCCGATGATATTCGCTACCTTATTGTAACGACCATCTTCCATTTCTTTCATGGAATGAAGGATCCTTCTCTGAACAGGCTTTAAACCATCATATAATGAAGGGACAGCTCTCTCAAGGATCACATAACTTGCATAATCCAGGAACCAGTTCTCATACAACCCCCCTACAGGGATAATCGAATCACTACCTGCTGTATCCTGAGGTTTAGAATGTTCACCCTGGATTCCGTCCAGTTCTTCGTTTTCTTCTTCCGCCATGATTATGATGCAATTTCAAATCCTTCTGATCCTTCGGTAGCAAGTTCTTCTGCCAGATCTTTTTCTACCCTCAGATTATCAATGATAAAATCTTGTCTATCCTGTGTATTCTTTCCCATAAAATAGGAAAGGATCGTTTCAATAGAAGCGTCTTTTGTTAAAACGACAGGTTCAAGTCTTATATCTTCTCCAATAAAATTTTTAAACTCATCCGGAGAGATCTCACCTAACCCCTTGAATCTTGTAATCTCAGGATTTTTTCCTAACTCTTCGATTGCAGATCTTCGCTCTTCCTCAGAATAACAATAGATTGTTTTCTTTTTATTTCTAACCCGAAACAACGGGGTCTGAAGAACATAAACGTGATTTCTTTTGACCAGATCAGGAAAGAACTGTAAAAAGAAGGTTAATAATAACATTCGGATATGCATTCCATCCACATCAGCATCAGTTGCAATAACGATTTTGTTGTAACGAAGGTTATCCATATCCTCCTCGATATCGAGTGCAGCCTGTATCAAATTGAACTCCTCGTTTTCATACACTACTTTCTTTGTGAGCCCATAGCAATTTAAAGGCTTTCCACGCAAGGAGAACACCGCCTGAGTTGCAACATCTCTTGACTTTGTGATCGACCCACTCGCAGAGTCCCCTTCGGTAATGAAAAGCGTTGAATTTTCTCTACGTTCATCTTTTAGATCGACAAGATGAACCTTGCAATCTCTAAGCTTCTTATTGTGTAGACTTGATTTCTTCGCTCTTTCTCTTGCCAGCTTTCGAATACCGGACAACTCTTTTCTTTCTCGCTCTGACTGCTTAATCTTTCGCTCAATGATATCCGCGACATCTTGATTTCTGTGCAGATAATTATCTAACTTTTCTTTAAGGAAGTCATTTACGAATGCTCTGATCGACTTTCCACCCGGTTCAATTTCCTGAGATCCAAGTTTAGTTTTAGTCTGTGATTCAAAAACAGGCTCTATAACCTTCACGGAAATCGCAGCTACGATCGACTGGCGGATATCTGATGCTTCGTAGTTCTTGTTATAAAAATCGCGGATAACTTTCGCTACAGACTCTCTAAATGCACTTTGATGAGTACCTCCCTGAGTAGTATGCTGTCCATTGACAAAAGAATAATAATCTTCACCATACGTTTTTCCGTGCGTGAATGCCACTTCGATATCTTCGCCCTCCAAATGGATGATTGGATATAATGGATCCCCATCCATATTATTTTCCAATAGATCCTTTAAACCATCCTTTGACTGGAAACGTTCTCCATTGAAATGAATTGATAGTCCCCTGTTGAGATAACAATAATTCCAGATCATCTTTTCAAGATAAGCAGTTTTAAATGCGTACTTCTTGAAGATCGTATCATCGGGAGTAAACTCTACATAAGTACCATTTGGCTCATCGGTTTTCGTAAGTTTGTGATCCTCTACAAGCTCACCTTTTACAAATTCAGCCTGCTTTTTCTCACCGTCTCTCACAGAATAAACCATGAAGTGAGAAGAAAGTGCATTTACCGCTTTAGTACCAACACCATTTAATCCAACTGATTTTTTAAACGCCTTAGAATCGTATTTGCCGCCAGTATTGATTTGAGAAACACAATCTATTACTTTACCCAAAGGAATGCCGCGACCATAATCCCTTATAGAAACCATCCCTTCCTTAACCATAATCTCCACCTTTTTCCCATTGCCCATGACAAACTCGTCGATGCAATTATCCACCACTTCCTTGACAAGGATATAGATCCCGTCATCTGCAGCGGAACCATCTCCAAGTTTACCAATGTACATACCTGGCCTCAGGCGAATGTGCTCTTTCCAGTCCAGCGACCTGATATTCTCCTCTGTATATTGATTTTCTGCCATTTTGAATTGCTTATTCGGGTAACTAACAAAAATAATAAGAGCAGGCCCCTGTTTCACTCGATTTTACGAGGACTTTTAAACGAAATTACGTTGATAACCCGATTACAAAATGTGATGTGAACCATCTTCGGCTACCAGAACATTTTCAAAGATCTCTGCCGCCTCCTTCAGATGATCAAGATCATTTGAGTAACGCGCACTAATATGACCAAGCAAAAGCTTTTTAACACCGGATTTTATCGCAATTGTTGCTGCCTGTTTCGCAGTAGAATGAAAGGTAGCCTTTGCCCTTGATTTTTCCTTCTCAATAAATGTAGCCTCGTGGTACAAAAGATCCACTCCTTGAATGTGAGGTATCAAATCCTCAAAATATGATGTATCAGAACAAAAAGCATATGATTTAGAAGGATTAGGTGGCAAGGTATAATCTTCGTTTTTATACATTTTCCCATCATCAGTAAAAATATCCTCTCCTGATTTCAATCGGTGAAAATGTTCAAATAACAATCCAGATCCTTTGATCTTGGAACTATTCAGCTTACGCTCCTTGATCTTTTCCTTGATCAAAAATCCGTTGGTGGGAATTCTATGCTTCAAGGGAAAAGTATGAATTTCGATGAGATTATCTTCATAGATCATTCTAGCAGTTTTTCCATCAAGTTCTACAAAATCTATTTCGAAATCAAGTTTTGAATCTCCAATTTCCAATTGAGTCCTGATAATCATTTCCAAACCAACCGGCCCGTATATCACTAGATTTTTATCTCTTCCCATTAATCGCATTGTACTTATCAATCCAACTAATCCGAAGAAATGATCACCATGAAGATGTGAAATCAAAATATAATTGATTCGCTGGAAACGCACTCCATATTTTCGGATCTGCATTTGAGTACCTTCCCCGCAATCGATCAGAATATGACGCTCATTACAAACGATATACTGCGAAGTAGGATTTCTTCTTGAAGTAGGAATTGCAGCACCGCTGCCCAGGATAATTATCTCAAAACTCACTTATGCAACTCATTTAGAGCTGCTTCTTCATTTTCGGTGATAACTAAAACTTTATCCAATTGAGCGATCTCAATCAATTTTTTAACTCCTTCCTGAAGACCACACAACACGAAGTTACCACTTGTGTCCTTACATAATCTATTTGCAGTTAACACAGCGCTTAGACCTGAAGAATCACAATACTTCGTTTTGGAAAGATCGATCACAATATTGTTTACCCCGCTTTTATTCAAAAGAACCAATTCAGCTTTTAATTCAGGAGCATTGGAAGCATCAAGCTTTTCAACATTTGTTCTGACTACAGCCTCATTTTGTGTCTTGGAAGTCTCAAAGTTCATTGTGTCGTGTTTGTCCAAATTTAATAATTTTTTATTGACGTTCTATTTTCGCCGCAAGTAAATAAATTACAGCCATTCTCACTGCCACTCCATTCTCAACCTGCTGAAGAATGATTGATTGTTTAGAGTCTGCAACGTCACTTGTGATTTCTACACCACGGTTTATTGGACCTGGGTGCATTACAATAATTTCCTTCGGTAAAGCGTCAAGGATTTCTTTGTTCAATCCGAACTGCATGGAATACTCTCTAAGTGACGGGAAATACTTGATATCTTGACGCTCCAACTGGATACGCAGCATATTTGCCACATCACACCATTCAAGTGCTCTGATCAGATTGTGTTCAACTTTAACCCCTAATTCTTCAATGTATTTTGGAATCAAGGTTGTAGGTCCGCAAACCATCACTTCGGCTCCCAGTTTCTGAAGACAATAAATGTTGGACAATGCTACTCTTGAATGAAGAATGTCACCTACGATCACAACTTTTTTACCTTCGACTGAGCCTAGACGTTCTCTGATCGAATATGCATCAAGCAAAGCTTGAGTTGGATGTTCATGAGTACCATCTCCGGCATTCACCACCTTAGCGTTGATCCTTTCCGATAAAAACTTTGCAGCTCCAGGGTTTGGGTGTCTCATAACAACCATATCCACTTTCATTGACAAGATATTGTTTACTGTATCAATAAGCGTTTCCCCCTTTTTCACCGAACTACTTGCGGCACTGAAGTTCACAACATCAGCCGAAAGTCGTTTCTCTGCCAATTCGAATGAAAGTCTGGTTCTTGTTGAGTTCTCGAAAAATAAATTAGCAATTGTAATATCCCTGAGTGATGGAACCTTTTTGATTGGTCTGTTAATGACCTCTTTAAAGCTATCTGCTGTTTTGAAGATCAGCTCTATATCCTCACGAGTGAGGTCATTGATCCCGGTTAGATGTTCGACACTTAGGTTATTCATTGGTATCAGGTGTATAAAGTACCACTTTGTCTTCTCCGTCGATCTCTTTCCATTCCACAAGGACTCTTTCAGAAATCAATGTATCAACACTCTTTCCGACGTAATCTGCCTGAATTGGAAGATCTCTCCTGAATCTTCTGTCGATTAGCGTCAATAACTCTACTTTCTGCGGCCGTCCGAAAGCAAGCAAAGCATCTAAACCTGACCTAATCGTTCTTCCTGTATAAAGAACATCGTCAACCAAGATTACCTTTTTACCTTCGATCACAAAATCAATATTCGTTGCACTGGGGATCAAAGGTTTCTCTCTTCTTCTGAAGTCGTCACGATAAAAAGTAATGTCAAGATTACCACAGATCACATCATGATCAAGAACCTGTTCAAGTTCTTTTTTTAATCTGGAAACAACATTAACACCTCTTGGCTGAAGGCCAATTAGGACAGATTCAGAAAAATCGTTGTGAGATTCAATGAGTTGATGGCAAAGTCTTTTGATTGTCAGTTCAAAATGTCTTGAATTTAGAATGACTTGTTTTTCCATCAAGACAAATATATAATGAAAACCCCGGTCCGCATGTCAACTTTATTAAAAAGTATGATCTTTTTTCAACATACTTTCAACTCACGTCGGACAGGACTCCGTTTAATCAATTAAAGTATCCGTTCAAGTCTTTTCAGGAAATGAAAAAGTTAAAGTGCGTAAATTAAAACTAGAAATACAGGCGCTCACAGTTTATCGTCGTTTTTTATTTGTTTTTGGTTTAGTTAGTTCGGCCTTGCTGTAGTTTTATGATCGCGTACAGCAAGGTCGTTCTCTTTTATCCCCCTTTTCTCTTTACTTGATAACCTTCTTTCTCCAGGATTAACATTATCTTGTCCCTGAAATTCCCCTGAATCAATATCTCTCCATCTTTAACAGTTCCACCGACACCGCATTTACTTTTGAGGAGTTTTCCAAGCTCCTTCAAATCTTCTTCTGCGCCAACGAACCCCTCGATCAGTGTAACCTCCTTACCAGCTCGTTGCTTTTTATCGATTGAAACATATAATTTCTGTTGATTGGGAGGCAGCGTTTCAACTTCTTCTTCCTCGTCATATTCGTAATTGTAATTCGGATTAGTCGAATAGACAATATTGATCTTTTCTTTCTTCTGTTTCGCCATTAGTTCCTTTCTATTAATGCAGCCCTGAGATCATCTGACACAACCCCATCAGATCCTTTTTGCAATGCCTTTCTGATTGATTTCGGTGCTCTCATTTCAAAAATAAATACTTTTTTCCCTAAAGCACGTATTGCCTGTACATCAGTCTCATTAATTACGGCATTTTTCACCATGAATCCATCCGTTACAAAATCTTGAGACAATAGATCACTTAACTCTTCTTCCTCAAAAGCTGAGAGTAGCACCTTGTAACCCTCATCGATAAAATCCTGACTCCATTCAGGAATAGATAAAACAATATATAATTCTATGTCGGTTGGAAACTCGATCGAATTGATCGCTTCTATCCATTCGACAGGATCATAAAATGCACCTTCACATTTATTGTAATGACGTAGGTCGAGGAAAAGTTTTTTTCCCTTTAGTCTGGTCAGATCCAATTCGGATAACTTAACAAGTTTCTCCTTGTGCAAGGATTTGTAGCTTAACGTCTTTATTTCCTGATCATATTTTGTCCCAATACAGCCATTTCCATTTGTTTCTATCGAAATTTCTTCATCATGAAACAACCAAATACTGCCATCTAAAGATAATTGAACATCAATCTCCACCCCGTCAACACCCGCCATCCCGGTCGCGAGATCAAATGCTTCCTTCGTATTATCATGATAGACACTATTCAGAATTTCCAGTCCCATACACCCGTGTCCCACAACTGATACATCCGGGTAACTCTTTTTCTTACAGGATACCAGCATCAAAAGGACGATAAACGAATATCTTTTAAAACCCATACCCAACTCCCATTACACATCCATAACCGATTGTTCCGTGACTAATCTTTGCCTCCGCAATGGCATCACGATAGTTCTCTGAACTCCATCCTACATATGGGAAAACATAGAATTTGATACTTCCATTGGTCTGAAACCTAAGATTAAGATCAAACTCGTGCCATTGATGAAGTGATTCATATTCACTTCCAACGTTAAGATTCGAGTACATGTATTGAATCCCAGGTCCCAATTGAAACATATCCCGTTTCAATAAAAGATAATTCCAACCCAATGAGATTCTTGGATACATCTCAGATTGATAAAATGACCTTCTTGCGCCTAGTTCTACTGCCGAAAAGAATAAATGCTGATGAATCTGCTTTTGGTACTCGAGACCGATAAAAATATCATAAGGATTCCATCCTGATCTCACCGAAACAGATGTTCCAATTTCATTTTCCTGTGCGACACCGAGAGTAGAAACAAATAAGAAGAATGAAAGAAGGAATTTCATGACATTTCAAATCTTGTCACAATTTCGGACATTTCTTGCAATGCACACCTTTCTTCTTGTATTTTTTACAACAGCTTTTTTTCTTGCCACAATCACAATTCGAACACGATTCGGGCGCAGTTGAATTTTGTAATGGAAACTGTTGCTTCACCTTATTTAGAATAATTCCAAACAAAAATAAAAACCTCTTCGAAATAAGATGACATTTGTGCAAAAATTAACACAAAATAGTCTGAGCCATCCTGAAGGTATTGGCATGCGCATCAATAATATCGGCAATCTTCGGACTATACCCTCCTCCCATTGAACAAACGACCGGAACATCCAACTGTCTCACGGCTTCGAAAACCAGAACATCCCGTTTTCGAGCCCCTTCTTTTGAGACCTTGAGTTTCCCAAGCTTATCCGTTTCAATGATATCGACGCCACATTGGTAAAAGACAAAATCAGGCTCAAATTTCTTCAAAATAGACTCAAGCGAACTTTCTAGTAAATACAAATAGTCTCCATCTCCTGTACCATCCTCCAATTCAATATCCAGGTCTGAAAGCTCCTTTTTCAGTGGATAATTGTTTTTTCCGTGCATACTGAAGGTAAAAACATTCGTGTCATTCTCAAATATCTTTGCCGTGCCATTCCCTTGATGGACATCCAGATCAACTATGAGAATTTTGTTTACCCCTTTTTCATTCATCAGCCATTTTGAAGCGATGGCCTGATCATTTAACAAGCAAAACCCTTCTCCTCTATCTGCATATGCATGATGTGTGCCTCCAGCTATGTTGAATGCTACTCTTTCGTTCAACGCGTATTCTGCACAAAGACGAGTTCCTTCCATGATTCTCTTTTCTCGCTTAATCAAAAGGTCGGAATGCACAAAACCTGATATTCTCTGAGCTCTGGGATCTATTTTCAGACTTTCAAGGTTTTTTAAATACTCCTCCGAATGGACAGGAAGTATATTTCGATTTTCAATCAGACCAGGAGTAAGAAAATCAGTTTGCGAACATGTCCCTTCGTAAATGAGCTGTTTGGGGAGAAGGTCATATTTCTCCATTGGAAAGCGATGATTTTCCGGTAAAGGATGCACATACTCTTCGTGAAAGGCGACTTTCATTCAATTATTAATAGGGTACTATTAAAGCAGCTATCATCGTTATCGAATGATCATCATCTAATTCATAACTCATGATTATATCAAACGAACTGGTACTATCCCCTTTAAAGATTTTACCTTCAACAATCGTAAACAGACAAATTGACGAAATGTTTCCATCACCTATTAATACCTTGCCGTCCTTTATGGTATAAAGAAGATCAAAGACAGATGTAGAATTCCCTTTAAAGATCTTATCATTTTGTAATGTATAGAGCACATCTGAAAAGAATTTTTTTTCCTTCAGATACATCTTTCCCTGGTCAACATACAAGTAATCGATTTTGTTTGCCGGGTTCTGAACTCTGTAGATCTTTGAATTATTTATTTCATAAAGTTGATCAGACATAAAAGTACTATTCCCCTTATAGATCTTTGTTTGTCCAAAACTCAAACTAATAAAAAGCGAAAAAAAATAGCTCAAGCGTATTTCCATAATATTATCTGGCTATTCTTACTTCGACTGTAAAAAAACTCTGTCCGTTCGAAAGCTCAATAATGTTGTAATTTAAATGCTGACCACTTTTCATTCTCATGATGAGGAAACCTAAACCTGCACCACCTTTTCTAGTAAACACACTATTATTTAAGATCTCAACATAAAGTTTTCGAAGATTACCCTCGACCATGATATTGATATCTCCAATGTATTCATGAATCAGATCCTCATCATTTTTTTGAATGAGATTTCCCATCTTGATAATGTATGATTCCTTGGTCTTCACCATAAAAAGAAAAGCAGCCTTATACCCTCCTTCATCCTTTTCAGCATGTGATCGAATGTTCTGTAAACCTTCAACTAGAATGGAATATATTCTTCGAATAACCTTTTCATCATCACCATTTGAAATAAGGATTTCTTCAATGGTCTCCGTAATTCCAGAAATGAAATCTTGAGTAAATTCACTAAAATGATGAACGATGATTGAACCTCCTTCGATCGAACTATACTCTTCAAGGCTTTTAAGATATACGCCTCTTAATTCATTTCCGGTAGTGCCGTTAAGGATCTCTATCATTTTCTATCTCACTAAGGTCAAATTACCCGATGTATCTACAACTGTTCCATCAATAAGAACAGCAAACAAACGGTAAACGTAGATGCCTGTATTTGCATCTTGAGATTTATATTGACCATCCCAGCCTTCCGCAATGGTTTCGGTGTCAAATACCATTTCACCCCATCTGTTGAAGACCTGAAGCTTAAATTCAGTTACACAGGACGGGTTTCCGAATGCTTTGAACACATTATTGTCAGCCGGACCAGTTCCATTTGGTGAAAAGATCGTAGGCAGAAACAATTCTCCGCAAACCATTTTAATAACCACTGTTGCAGAGTCAGATCCAGAACAACCATTAGGGTCCGTCACAATCGCAACATAAGTCGTCGAATTAGACGGAGTAGCAACAGGGTCTGAACAACTTGTACAATCCAATGTTGTATTTGGTGTCCATACTACAGTACCCGTACCCGTTAAATTCAACTGAACAGAAGATCCTAGATCTATTTCTGAATAAGCTGGATCAACACTTACAGGAATTGAACCAGTTGTACCAATAATACCTGATGTATTTGAATTACATCCATTGCCATCTGTAACAGTTAAACCATACTCTCCTGCATTTTGATTTGAAATCGAGGACGCCGTTTCACCATTACCCCACAAATACGTGTAATTACCATCTCCTCCTGTAACATTTGAGATTATTCCGCCTAAGGCACCAGTTGCACAATTGATATCCGTAACAGATAAAGTAAGCAACAACTCTTGAGTTTCAGCTACAGTGATCGTTTCTGAATCCGAACATCCGACATCATCTGTAACTACCACAGTATAATTACCCGCTGCTAATGCCGTAACATCCTCAGTAGATCCAACATTAGGAGTCCATGTGAACGAGTAAGGAGTTGTTCCTCCGGCTATGGTAACATCAATACTACCATCAGATAAACCAAAACAACTTACATCAGTTGGTATTGCAGAAGTAATTGACGGCGCATTGATCATCGTAATATCAACAGAAGTCTGATCTGTACAACCATCATCATCAGTCACTGTTAAAGTATAACTACCAGCTCCCAAATTGCTAATGTCAAGCGTCGTTTCTGAGTTTGACCATAATGGAGAAGGATTATTACCTCCTACAATAATAATTCCTGAAATTGATCCGGTGTTAGAAGTACAAGCTGTTTCATTTACGATCATATTTGATAGATCCAAACTCACCCCAGCTGGAGCAGCAACAGTGTATGGGCCAGCGCTAGCCGTACATCCGAATGCATCTGTAACTGTAAGACCATAAGTCCCTGGCACCAATCCAGTTGCATCAAGAGACGTTCCTCCACCATTCGACCATGCATAAGTTAGGCCTGTCCCAGATGCAGTAATTCCTGTAACGGATCCTTGAGTGCCATCACATAGTTCAGCTTGAACTACTACAGATGAAACGTCAATTGAAGGACCGGCAACCGCATTAACCGTATAAGGACCGCTACTAATCGAACAACCATTCTGATCTGATACTGTTAGCTGATAAGAACCTGCCGCAAGAGACGTCAGATCCAACGTCGACTGCGTTGAATTTGACCAAGTGATAGTATAGGCCGGAGAACCTCCTGACACTGTCATACCTGATATACTTCCATCATTTTGAGAACAATGCTCATCCATGATCGAAATACCCGAATCATCTATTGACGGTCCACCTTGATTTGAAATCACGATCGGACCCTCTGTATCAGAACAACCATTGACGTCTGTTACTGTCAATGTGTATGATCCCGCTACAGCATTACTTATGTCTATTGCAGTACCTCCACCGTTACTCCATGAATATGAAAGTGAAGTTCCACTTGCCGAAAGGCCTGAAATGGCACCATTGGCATTATTACAGTTTTCTGGAGAAACGACAAGACCACTATTATCAATGGACGGACCAACAATAAAATCAACATTATACACAACTGAAGAAGCTGTGCATCCGTTTATATCTGTCACCGTCAAAGAATAATTTCCTGCATTCAGACTGGTCGCATCCATGTTATTTCCTCCCCCATTACTCCATGTATAGGTAAGACTTGTGCCCGTAGCAGAAAATCCTGTTATAGAACCCAAAGTACCATTACATGACTCATCTGTCACTGAAGCGAGTGATTCGTCCAAAGTTGGTCCAGCAATATAATTGATCGTATAAGGCCCAGACTGTGCTAAACAACCATTTCCATCAATCACACTTAAAGTATATGAACCTGCAGAAGCTCCAGAAAGAACGGGACCTGCAGAAGGAGCAGCATTCCATGCATAAACTAATGGAACCTGTCCGCCACTTACAACTAATCCGGAAATTGAACCCAATGTGCCATTACAGATCTCATCCTGAACTACGACATTTGAATTATCTATCGTAGTACCTGTCTGATTAGCAATTGAGAATGGGCCAGCCGTGGCCGAACATCCTAACTGATCACTAACGGTTAAAGAGTATGATCCGGAGCTTAATCCAGAAAGATCCAATGTTGTTTGTGAAGTATTAGTCCACGAGATTAGGTATGCCGGAGATCCACCACTTACTGTTATCCCTGCGATGGATCCATCGGAATTTCCACAATTCTCATCATTCAAAACTATGGATGAGATATCAATCACTGGAGCAGGTGAATCTGTAATGCTGTATGGCCCAGAGTTATCGGTGCACCCATTTCCATCAGTCACCGTCAAAGAATAACTTCCTGCGGATAAATTCGATGCATTAAGACTAGAACCACCCCCATTGGACCATGAATAGGATAATCCTGAACCACTCGATGTGATTCCAGAGATTGAACCATTCGAAGCAGTACATGTTTCATTTATGATGGAAATTCCGGAGTCGTCGATACTTGGCCCAGCCACAAAAGCGACTGCGTAAGGTCCTGAAGTAGCGGTACAACCCAAATTATCGGTAACTGTTAAGGTGTAGGTGCCAGAAAATAAATTTGTTGCATTCAAAGAGGAACCTCCACCATTATTCCATGCGTAAGTAAGACTATTTCCGGTCGCGATCAATCCAGTAATACTACCAAATGTGCCGTTACAAATTTCGCTTGATACAACAACAGCAGTATTGTCAATTGTTGGACCCGAAATACCTGTTAAGGTGTGAGGTCCTGAGGAGGCTGTGCAGCCTAATGCATCTGTAACGATTAAAGTATAAGATCCTGCGGACGCATTTGTTAGGTTTGGTCCAGCTGTAACAACTGAGTTCCAGTTATACGTCAAAGCACCGGTGCCACCAGATGCTGTTAAGCCTGTTATACTTCCAGGGGTTGAGCAACTTGGATTCGTTAAGATTGGTGTACCACTGATAGCAGGCGCTGGATTGACAGTTATCGTAACCGGCACTCTGAATGTACCTGGACACACACCTACGTAAAAAGTTGTTGTAGTCGCTGGTGTGGGAGTTGGAGTATAACTTGTTCCCGTTCCAACACTTACATTACCATAAGGTGTCGTATACCATGTAATTGTTCCGGGTGCTATTCCAGTAACATTAACCGATAATGTTGCCGATCCACTACCACAAACAGTTGCATTATTTGCTGTCATGTTAAATATCGTAGTTGCGATCCCCCCAATTCCGGATGCACCATTCGTTGCACCATTTGGAGGAAATTCATTCAGTTGACCTGAATTCGTTGTTCCAGAATTTCCACCAGCAACTGAGGTCGTTGGAGTTCCGCTAGTGAATGCAATCTGTCCACCTGAACCAGCACCTCCAGGTCCTCCTGCTTCAAAGGACGTTCCTGAAAAATATGAGCTCAACACCTGATTCCCTCCGTTTCCTCCTCGAGCATAAACTTGAATTCCTGCAGGAATAACAGAAGAATTTTTAATATATACAGCCCCACCTGCTCCTCCTCCACCTGCTCCATCATTACCCTTTCTCTGAGCAGAGGTTGGCGAAATTACCGGCACCTGATTATTAGGATTTGAGTTCTGACCAACTGAACCATCGGCCTCAATAATTCCCGTACCTGAAATATTTCCGTAGACCGTCACATGTGCAATACCGCCACCACGGCCTCCGCCGCCACCTTGTCCATTATCCTGATCACCAGCACCACCTCCGCCGCCCATAAAAAGCCGAGTAGCATCATAAGTAAGAGAATGACCACCTAAACCACCATTGATCTGACGACCGGCACCACTCCAAGCAGCCTGATTAGGACCAAGAGTGAGAGCATTCTGATCTGAAGAACTAACAGTATAACCACCTCTTCCTCCACCAGGACTGCTCGAACCTCCTAAGCCAGGAAGTTCCAAATTCCATGCAGCATTATACGTTGGATTCGGAACCCCTTTTCCTGTATAAGTTCCAACTCCGATGTTGGAACCTCCACCTCCTCCCGAATTTGTGTATCCTCCACCTCCGCCTCCGTTCGCAGGAGCCCCTCTGCCAAATTCCGAATACAATACTGCATATTCAGTTTCATAACCTGCTATGCCTTCTCCTTTACGACCACCATTAGAAGAAACATTAGAACCTAAAAATGTACAACCATACCCAGGTCCATATCCACATGTCGCTCCACCACTCAGAGTGGTTCCAACATTATTCGCTACAGCCCCTCTGAATCCATATCCAGAAGCTGAAATTCTCGAATTGGCATTTAAAGTTAGATTTCCATTAACTTCAATCGCAACAACACCTCCCGTAGATGCGTTCCACAAAGTAGGAACAATTGAAGTATTTGAGTTTAGTGTAAGGTTGTCAAATCTCGGGACTCTAATTACCTGAACCTTGCCTGCAGATGTGTAATTATTTTGGAGACCACATTGTAAATTAATGGTGTTTGAACCAGAAACACTCTTTACTTCGACTTGCTCAAACTTTCCAGAATTGTTATAGTTCAAAACTGTTCCCCATAGCTCTGCATACAGCCACCATTCAATCCACTCTGAAACCATTACAGTATAATTTCCACCCCAAACAGCAGTAGGTATAGTGTTTACGTCTATTGAGGCACCCTGCATCTGAATAATCATAATGAGATCACCAGCAGCTAGATTTCCGCTGAAGACACCTCCTGACATTGCATTACTGGTAACACTTATTGATGTCGCCCCAGCACTTGCGTTAGCCGTCATGGTTGTATAGGTATTGACTACAGTATTCGAGGCTGTTACTGTATAGTTCCCTTCTTTTGCTCGTTGTGAATAAGAAAAAAGTGATAGAAAAAACACATAACTGAACGCCATGTATTTACTGAATAATTTCATAGTTTAGCATTAGTTTCACAGTTCCAGACGAAAATAGCTAAAAAATAGTTGGCTTACGAATTTTTACCAAGGAATTGAGACACAATAAGTCCCACTGCAGGACACACCTCCGTGTTTTTCAATGTTAAATCTAGAATTTGAACCATGTTTTTTCTGTCTGTATGCGGATATTCTCTGCAAGCAAGAGGTCTTACTTCATAAATTGAACAATAATTATCCTCGCCTAAAAAGACACAGGGAGAGCTCTTAAGGACGTAATCATTCTCTTCATCCATTTTCAGGTAATCACTAATGAGCTTTGCCTCTTTTATTTTCAAATGTTTTGAAATCCGGCGTATGTCGGCGTCTCTGAAAATTGGACTTGTCGTTTTACAACAATTTGCACATTCCAGACAATCGATCTTTTTAAATGCATCATTGTGCAGAGTGTGGATCTTTTGATCCAGATCTTTCGGTTTCTTTGACTTTAGATTTTTAAAAAGCTTTTTGATCTCTCCTTTTTTCCCTTTGTCTGTGACCAATAATTCTCGGTAACTTTCCTTCATGCGATTTATTCTTCAGAAAATTGTTCAGGCTCTGCCAAGCTTTAATATATTTACAGCGAAGATAAAAAACATGGAGAAATTTGATCTGATTGTTATTGGAGGAGGGCCCGCAGGTTATGCTGCAGCAATGAGAGGAATTGACTTTGGAAAAAAGGTTTGCCTGATCGAAAAAGATAAAGTTGGTGGCGCGGGTGTGTACAACGGAGCTCTCTCATCAAAAACACTATGGGAAATCTCAAATAAGGTTGCAAACATTAACGACACGATCGTTTCTGAAGGAAGGGCGCCCTATGAAGTTTCCTGGAACGAGATCAAGAGAACACTTGCAGAAGCGATTTTTGAGCGAAAATTTCAATATTCATGTCATATAAAATTGCTTCAAACCGAAACGATGAACAAACTCCTCACATATGAAAGAGGAAAAGGTGTTCTGAACAACGCTAATGAAGTGACCATCTATCATGAGGGCACTGAAAAAGTGATCTGGGGCGACAACATCATTTTGGCAACCGGAAGTCACCCAAGAAAGGTTTCAAATATCCCAGTAGATGAAAAGATAATAATGACGAGCGATGGGATCGATCAGCTAGATGAATACCCAAAAAGTCTGGTGATCGTTGGAGCCGGAGTAATAGGTTGTGAATACGCCACTATCTTTTCGAATTTGGGGAAAACAAAAGTATACATCATCGATCGTCAGGAGAGAATTTTGCCTTTCGAAGATGAAGACATCTCGAAATTGATAGCTGCCAATCTCACGTCCAAAGGTGTAACAATACATTCTAAAGCCAATTTGGAAAGAATGGAAATTGTGAATGGACAGGTGGAATATGAGCTTTCTTATGAAGATGGACGAAAAGAAATCATTAATGTTGAAAAAGCTCTTTTGTCGATAGGAAGATCGCCAAATGTTGAAGGGCTTGGGCTTGAAGAGGCAGGAGTGCAAATGTCAAAAAGGGGAATACACATCGGTGATGATGATACGAGGACGAATGTACCAAATATCTATGCAGTCGGAGACGTTTCCGGGAGGATCGCTCTTGTAAATATGGGAGAGATTGAAGCAAGACATGCTGTTGAAAAAGCTTTCGGAAACAAACCCGAGAGACTTTCCTATGAAAATGTTTGCACGATTATGTTTCTAAATCCTGAGGTGGCGAGTGTTGGCGTTAATGAGCAGCAATGCGAGCAACAAAACATCCCTGTTAAGGTCGTAAAACTAGACTATTCTTTAGTAACTCGAGCAATAGCAATGCGTAAAACTCAAGGCTTCTTCAAGATCATTGTTACAAATGACGAACAGATGAGAATTCTTGGAATGAGGGTAGTTGGAGAACATGCTTCTACTGCAATACAGGCAGTTGGATTATTGGTTAAACTCCAAATGCCTATCGAGATACTTTCGGAATTGATCCATCCTCACCCATCAATTGTGGAAGGTATTCAGGAATGTGTTAGAATGCTTTTAAACAGATCAGTTTTCAAATCATCCGTATTCAAAGACAAGCTGGCATGTTACTCCTTAGTTGATGGAGTTAAAACACCATTAGAAAGACTTTAAACCATTTCATTTATTCATAAAAAAAGGAGACCATGGTCTCCTTTTTTTATGAATGACTTTCTCCTAAATTATACCAAAATAACGCAAAATAAAGTAGATCAATAAAACGGTTAAAATCAAACCGATAATACCTGAAAATAGAGGACTTAAAAGATTTAGTAAAAAAGAAAGCAGAATAATAATTAAAATGACCAACAAAATTATCAATACCAAATCTCCTACACTGCCATTACTTGCTGGCGTAACCACTTTCTTACTAATCGTTTGTTTCGCTTCTGAAGATAAATTTTGAACGTTTTGTTTCATTGAACTAAGTACTTGTCCAGACTTAAAATTCGAATTCAAATTCATCTTGAAAGCTGGTTCCTTATTTGTTTCATTTTCCGAATTAATAGCTTCTATGTTATCTGATGAAGAAATCCTCGAAGTTGTCTCCTCTTCTTCATTGAACATTTCATTCTCGCCATAAATAGAAGTAGTAGAAACATATTTCTTCTGACTTTCTTCCTCCAGCCTATGGATATCATACTCTTCAATGTCCGTATTCTTTTTTACTTTTCCGGCTCTATCCAAATAAACGCCACCAGTGTATTTTCTTTTCTGGAACATTCCTCCGCCAACAACATTGTTAGACGAAGAGCAAGAATCAAGGATTAGAATCCCAACAAAACCTGCCATAAGGAGCATCAACTTTCTCATTTCAATTGTTATTAAGTGTTTATTATTTACCTTTTAATTCCATCGCCTTTAACGTATTGATCATCAATGACGAAATAGTCATAGGTCCAACACCGCCCGGCACAGGAGTAATGTACGAACATTTTTCAGCGACCTCATCGAATTTCACATCCCCTTTCAATCTCCATCCTCTCGCTCTGGAGGCATCTTCAACTCTTGTAGTTCCAACATCGATAACTATTGCCCCTTCCTTAACCATTTCTGCCGTCACAAATTCTGGTTTACCCAATGCTGCAACAAGAATATCCGCGCTGAGACACAACTCTTTGAGATTTTTAGTCTTGCTGTGCGCTAAGGTCACAGTACAATTCCCAGGGTTGCTATTTCTAGCAAGAAGAAGACTTAAGGGTGTTCCAACGATGTTACTTCTGCCGATGATCACACAATTCTTTCCTTCCGTCTCAATATTATTTCTCTTCAACAGCTCAACGATCCCTGCTGGAGTTGCAGGAAGAAATCCAGGTAAATTCAAGATCATATTCCCCAAATTCACCGGATGAAATCCGTCGACGTCTTTCTTTGGATCGATTGCCTGGGTGATTTTCATTTCATCGATATGTTGAGGTAATGGCAGCTGCACAATAAATCCGTCGATACTCTTATCTTCATTAAGCGCATGGATCTTTGCCAAAAGAATCTCTTCGGGCACTGATTCATCATATCGGATCAAAGTCGATTCGAATCCGATCTGATCACATGCTTTCACCTTGGCACCGACATAAGTCATTGATCCACCATCATTTCCTACAAGAACGGCTGCAAGATGCGGAATCTTCTTCCCATTCTTTTTTCGTTCCTGCACTGCTTCAGAAAGTTCTTTTCGGATCATTTCTGATGTGGATCTACCGTCTAGAATCTGCATGTGATTGAATAATTTGCCTCAAAGATAATATGACTAAAAGGATTAACTAAACTTCAACAATTTAATCATCCACATAATTTAGCTAACAAATGTTAATTTTACTCTAAAGGAATTACTATGCAAAGAATACTTGTTGTTTCGGTTTTGATCATTTTTTATCAAAATTCATTACTAGCTCAAAAAAATGTGGAAGGACATGAAATCGGAATTGATGCATCCTTTAATGCTTCTTCCATTGGAGGTGTTTTGGAGCTAGGTCCAAAATTTGGATTCAGAATGAATGAAAATATTATTTTGGGGCCAACTCTCCGATACCAGCGAGCATGGTCGCAGCCCTATTATTCAACAAACTCATTCAGCTACAATAATCTAGGAATTGGTTTCTTTCTTCACGGCAGATATAGAAACGTTGTTTTCGGGGGATTTGAAGCAGAGGTGTTAAGAAATAAGAATGTATTTATCGATACAAGCGCCATATTTAAAAAGTTTGTGCCAACGATATTTCTTTGTGCTGGATTTTCAAAAGAATTTAATGGAATAGTTCGATTGAATGCTGGCCTCTATTATGACTTGGTAAATAGTTTAAATAGCCCGTTTCGTAGTGCTTATAAAATGTCAATAAAGGATCCTACAACTGGTCAGATTGTAAAAAGAATTCCTGTAATTTATCGAATTAGCTTTTTCTTCCCACTAGGAAATAAAAAGAAAGAAATTCGAGAATCTGATGAAGACGAGTAATTCGAAAAATAAAAAAGGAGGTGAATTCACCTCCTTTTTTATTAAAATCCTGCCGCTGCTCCCGGATTAGGCATTGGGTCAGGTTTCACAAACGACCCTTCCTTTGCGTAATCTACGAGCTCAATAAAGAAGCAAAGAGACTCTTTACCCATTTGTTCACCATAGGCAAGCTCCCAAGGAACCCATAATCTATATTTCCCACCTTTTTTCATTTTAGGTAAGGCATAACTCCAACCAGGGATCACACCACCGTTCAATTTCAAGGCAACCGATTCAGCAGAACCATTTGTCTTTTTCATATCATAAGAGCTCTGGATCGTATCTCCTGTTGCTGATGTGAGGATATATTCAACCTTCACATCGTCAGTTGCTCCAGGATTTCCACCTTTTCCTTCCTGAATCACTTCCATGATGATACCGTTCTCAAAAACCTGAACACCAGGCTTCTTTTTTGCTTCCGCCATCATCTTCTTTCCATTCGTAACATTCAGATCCATGATGAAATTTTGAAGAATGCTTTGCTTTTCAGCATCAGCAATCAACGTGTCCTTTTTCATTAATCCATGTCTGAATCCACTCACGACCATTTTAAGATCGATCTTTTCCAATCCACCAAGGCTATTCATATCACGGTAAAAGGCATACGCTGTTAACTTACCCAAACACTCTGCACCTTCAGCAGCATAAGTAGAATCAAAATCCTGGTAATAAGGTCCAAACAACTTCATCAGCGTTTCCTCACAACCATCAGGCATATTATCATTCAAATTGGACTCAAAACCTTTTGCAACAAGATTCATATCCAGTCTTGCTACATTTGGATCCTCCTGACCAACAATCGATTTAGCATTTACAGAACCGAGAACATATGAAAGACGATCTTTAAAATCTTTCAATTCAACAACCTCTTCCTTCACTTCCTCTTTATCACCTCCACAAGCCGATAACGCAATGGCAGCGACGAATAAAAACAAAAACTTCTTCATTACGCTATTTCTAAAAGTTCAACATCAAAAATTAAAGTACTGTATGGCTTGATCGGCCCACCGGGATGAGGATTTGCGCCATAGGCCAATTCCTGTGGAATATACAATCTGTATTTCGCCCCCTGATTCATCAACTGTAATGCTTCAGTCCAACCTGGAATCACCTGACGAACGCCAAACGTAGCTGGTTCATTTCTTGTCACCGAACTATCGAACACCGTTCCATCTACCAAAGTTCCATGGTAGTGCACGGTGACTGTACTGTTCGCATCTGGTTTTGAACCATTTCCTTCTACCAAAACTTCATACTGAAGTCCTGAAGCTGTTATGCACACTAATTCATTTAGTGCATTTTGCTTTAGAAATTCTTCGCCTTCAATTTTATTTTGTTCAAATTGCTTCTCCATTTGAAGTTGCATGAATCGCTGTATGATCGCATTCGCTTCATCTGGTGAATATTTCGGTTCTTTTCCTGTAAATGCGTCATCAATTGCTTCTGCAAGTGTCGCAGTATCTATTCCAGCTAATTGCTGATCGATCAAACTTCCTGCGATACTCATTCCTACGCAATAGCTCAATGCTTTAATATCTTCTGTCATTCAAAAAAATTTTGGTAAAAGTAGTCCAAAAAAAAGAGAAGTCGATCTTCAGCTGACCGACTTCTCAAAATCTTTAACATCCATCATTTCTGATTGCTTAAATCGAAGCCTGAAACTGAAGGATAAAACAACTCTTTCTCCCTCCTTTGGTTACAACATTGTTTTCTGTAAAGAATGACGGCCGTGACTGAAAATCGAATGAAATTTTAGCATTATGTCCGTTCAACAACCAATTCAGACCAACATTGTAAACATCAGAATTGTTTCCCTGCAGCCTTTCATATTTTCCTAATGTAAAAGAAGCATACGGTTGAAGTGTGCCTAACTCTTCTCCCAGCAAATTATTTCGAAACAAGTAACCGATTTGAGAATAAATAACTTTTCCTGTGCCAAACATCGGATATGAATTACCGTAAACAGGGCCCGCTTCTGTAATTGCGTTTTGAGCATTGGAACCATCAGCCGGATTCATCAACCCATTATAGCGCAAATAATTTTTTCCATAATCAGTAATAAAATACCCTGCATATGCCATTATTGCATTCTTTTTCTCTTTGTTCAAAGGTAGATCAAGAAAGGATTCAACACAGAACAGATTAAGATTCTCAAACAATGTATCAGCCGAATTCACTGTCCTCCACATTGCGTCTTTTTGAAAGATCATCCCGGCCGCTACATTGAACACTTTTTTCTTACCCAAATAGGTACCAGTCATGTATGGAGTGGTATGCCCCTCTTTTTCCAAAAACTGCCAACTTAAATAGGTCTGAAACTGCTTATTTCGCTTTTGGACTGAAAAAGAAGAATTGTCTGAAATAGGTTCAGTCGATCCCCCTAGGGTGCTGATTGGAAATGGATCTGAAACGACAAATCTGTAATCCAACTTTGATACTTGACCCCTTGCATACAGACTCAACTTTCTTGCAAATTGATCGATCTTTTCTACGGTTGCCTGAGCAAAAACAGGCACGTCCATGGTCATTATTGTGCCAATCGATGGTTGCGAGAATCTGGACAATCCATTCGCTATGGTCAAGCCTCCTCCAAATTTTAATTGATTGGCATTTGACAATTTATATTCACAAAGTGCATCATGAAAAAACGGGGCGATCTTGCGATTACCATTGTTGCTGTACACTGCATTGAAATTGTTTTGTCCAAATTGAAAATACATGAATGCTTTTGGGGTGATCTGCCCAAACATCTGTATTCTAGTCCTTCTTAATCCAATGTCAAATGTGCTTGTTTCTTCAACTCCATTCAGTTTCGTTCCCGAATTACTTTCATTGAACCTTACCCAGGTCTGATTTAAGAAAGTGACTTGAAAGTATGTCCCTTTGGCCTCGTCAAACCAAAATTTGAGATCATTCTTCTGGGCCATTAGCTGATTTGATAACGTCAAAATACATAAGAACAATAAACGAAAAGGCTTCATACTTAGACTACGCATTACTTACACTTTTTCTTGCACATAAATTATGCTTGGAGAGGTTTTTAAACTTCTCAAAACCCACTATTGTGACTCTGCCACCCTCATATTGATAATCTTCTTCAAATCGCTCTAAAAAGTCCATGAAGGAATGATCAATAAATCTCACCTTCGAAAAATCGATGATGATTAGTTTTCTTTTGGGGATTTCTTCAAAAATATGTTTAAATGTAATCAAATTAGAGAAAACCGCTGACCCTTCAAGATCCAGGTAATGTTGATCACCAATAACTTTGATCGAATACTTTGCCTTGAACAATGATGAGAATTTAGCACCATTCGCTAAGTGGAAGATAAACTTCACCAGGATACCTGCAGCTATTCCCAATAACAGGTCTTCTAATACAGTTACCAAGATCGTAGTACAAAAGATCACCAATTGTTCTGGACCAACTTTGTAAACGCCTATGAACTCTTTTGGAGAAGCCAAACGGTAGGCTACAAAGATCAACATCGCTGCCAATGCAGAATTAGGAATAAGTTCGATCACAGGAATCATAAGCAACATGGCGACCAATAAGAAGAACCCATGAAAGAAATTAGCCCATCTGGTTCTTCCACCAAAATTGACGTTTGCCGCACTACGGGCAACTTCAGAGATCATTGGTAGCCCACCTAATAAACCTGACAAGGAATTACCCATTCCAAGAGCCCTAAGATCTTTATCATAATCAGATTTTCTTTTGTACGGATCCTGACCGTCTATCGCTTTAACCGTCAATAATGACTCTAAACTATTTACGAATAAGAACATGAAAACATATTTCCAGAAAACAAATGTTCCGACAAGTGAGAAGTCAACGTTGATCTTCACTGTACTCCAGAAATCTCCAATTTTCACTAATGAATATTCTGGTTGTAAAGTTTTGAAATCCATTCCAATTGCAATAGGAACCGCAATCAATAAAACAACCAAAGGACCTGGAACTTTTTTAAAGGATTTCCCAAGGAGAGGTAATCCGAAAAGGATCACTAATCCAATAATTCCTATTAAGGCGATTGTCGGGTTAGCTTTTGTAATGAAAAGTGGAATGTGGGTATACAATTCAATTGGTGAAAGCCCTTTCGTTAAAGCAGGATCCACTCCTAATAGAATGGGGAATTGCTTAGCAAAAATGAGTATCCCGATCGCAGCCAACATTCCATGAACAGCAGAATGAGGGAAAAAATCGTTCAATTTTCCTACTTTGAGCCATCCCAAAATGTACTGGATCACACCTGTCACTACAATAGCTGCCACAGTCATTTGCCAACCTGCGACACCTCCTCCCATTTCAATTACAGCTCCTGCGCAAACAGTAATTAAACCTGCAGCAGGACCTTTTATCGTCATTCTTGCACCCATAAACAATGACACGAAGAGACCTCCAATCATTGCTGTAAGCACACCCATTGCCGGAGGAAACTCACTGGCTTTAGCAATACCTAAACTGAGTGGTAATGCCAATAAAAAAACCATAAAACCAGAAAGAAAATCTACTCCAAAATTTTCTTTCAAACCTTTGATTCCATCTTGTGGAACCTTTATTTTTTCTTGTAACATCTTATTTCTATTTAATGTTATTAATTCAATTATGATGACCTCTTTGCTGATCCGTGATAGGTTTTAACATGAGGTCCTAAAAATATTCTTGCATAGATCCTGATTGCTGCCAGGCCATTGATGATGAAACTCATTGAAATCAAGAATGCCAACATCAATTGATCTTCCTTTATGTGGCTAAAGATCAAATCCTCTCCAACGAACGTGGGAGTGATCGGAAATCCTGAAACACCCAAACAAGCAATTAAAAACATGAATCCAATTTTGGGATGTTCATAGACATGTCCATAGAATTGATCCAAACTCACCCAGCTTTCAAGTGATCTTAGTCTTTGAATACATGCATAGCCGAGCAATCCAGAAACAACGACCCCACCGAGATACCAAACATGATGCAGGGCATCAAAATGTTCATTGAATGAAATTGCCAGAGCAATACCAAAGTGATTTGTTATGATCAAGCTCCAGCTTAATCGCACACTGGCGCGTTCGGTGAACGCTTTGATCACCATTAACAATCCAATAAAGGCATAGATCAATGGAAGGTAAAATCTCCACCATGGAGAAATCCAGTCTTGATTAAACGACAGAACCATCCCCAAAATGAAGGCTCCTGCAAAAAAGAAATAAACATTTTTAAACGTCAAGAAAGACCATCTGGAACCTATTTTCTTTAAAGGATTCCACATGTATTTATACATGATAGAATCAAGGTTCCATTCTTTCAAACTCAACATATAGAGTGTGTATTCAATTCGCTTCGGCCAACTGTCTTCAAGCGTCCTTTGTTTCGGCACGAAATGATATTGCTGCTCTCTGATCTTATAGCTTACTATCGACGGAGAAACCAACAATTGATATGTTCTTAGGAATGCATTACCTGCAACATGGATCAACGCGAATGTTTCCCATCCCAAGGCGATTTCAACAAAGATCAATCCTATCTGAGCAACAGAAGAATATGCGATCTGGCTTTTTATTGACGATTGAACCCGTGCGGTCAATGTCGCCATCACACTAGTCGCAATCCCCATTAAAATGACGAATATCCTGAATGAGATCTGTTGTTCCCAAAATGGATATGTCCTCATTAAAAGGAAAGCCCCCATATGAACGCTTAGCGATCCGTAAAAAATTGCACTCGACGGAGTTGGACCTTCCATAGCTCTCGGTAACCAACTTGAAAATGGAAGCTGAGCTGATTTGGCAGCAGCGGAAATAAAGATTACGATGGCAACGAACAGCCCTACCAAGCTATGTTCAACTATGTGATCATGCACCAGTTCATAATTGTTCAACTTATAAAATGAAATGTTTTCATTCCACATGTGATGACTAAGCCACATTGCCAGGATCACACCAACATCCCCGATGCGATAGATCGAGAAGACCTTCACCGCATTCTTCACCGGCAAATATCTGTCACGATAAAAAGCGATCAATAAAAAGGATGACACCCCTAAAATTTCCCACCCTATGAAAAGAGTTTCAAGGTTTCCGGAGACGGTAACGATCGAGTAACCCAAATAGAAGAACATGATTGTATTGAAGAACCTCTTATACCCTTCCTCACGATGCAAATAGTATCTGCTATATACCGTTATAAGGAAAGTAAGAACTGCCCCAATAAGAATGTACGTCGCTGAGATCTTATCAAAGTACAGGTCAATGAAAAAGTCATAATGAACTGTTTTGAAAATTGAAAATTCCTTCAGATTTATGACATTCGATTCATTCCAAATCCACCATCCAATGAAGATCACAGATACTATAAGCTGCAAACCGATCGTTACATAGGTAATCTTCGAAAGTGCTCCCTCCTTTTGTGAAGGGATAACTAATCCCATAATAAAACCGAATAATGGGATCAGCACAAATAAATTAACGAGCTGTTCCATATTCTTCAGGTATTAAATGACTAACAGGTAGATTTTCAGAATTAACTTCTACAGTCTTCATCAGATCTGCAATTGTTTGATTGAGTGGTTCGTTCAGATCCGAAGGAATTAATTCACCATTCAAGAACCTGTAAACAATGGATGTCATTGGATCCAGCACACACAAATTCACCCATCCGTTCAGAAACCATTCGTATGTTTTTGGATTGTTGATCAACACATTTAGAACCACTTCAGGATCATGTTCGACGATCACCAATAGCCTTAACGGATCATGTACTTCGATCATTTGACTCGGTAAACCGGTTCGCAAGTCTCCATCAATACCATTGGCCACACCGATCAATCCCATCACATTATGAGGTAGTTTTGTTCCGGCTCCTAGTTTCTGATTATCGACTCTAGAGAAGAAATATTCTAGATTAATCCCACCACAAACGGGTGCTACGGCATTCAGAATACCAGTAAGATATTTTCCTTCTGGATCAATACTATAGTCGTATGAATTCAAAAATGCTCTTCGATCTAGGAACAGGTTCTTTGTCAATTCTCTCCTACCTACTATACACAAGGTATTCGTCGCATGATTCAATTCAGGTCTTGGTTCAAAAAGTGAGATCGTTCTCAGCTTTACCTTTTCATGAACCTTTTTTGGATCTCCATGTGAAGGTGTAAGAACAAATCTGCGTGAACGCTCCTTTGCATTAAAATCAAGCGCATTGCTCATTGAATCAGCGAAAGCTTGATGATATTTACTTTGTGCAGGACTTAAAACATCAAGATCATAGTACATAATCTCATCCCTAGAGGTGTCATGCAATGCCCCCACAAAGACTGTTTCATCCGGAATATCGATCCCCTTTTCTCTGAGTATTGATCGAACTTGTTGGTGGTTTCCAATATGAGCGATTACTCTTGCATTAACTGATCCAGGCCTCCCGGAACAAGCACCGCAATCGTAGCCTGCATAATGCGTATTATTTACACTACTTGATCCATGACCAATTGCATAAATCACTTTACCAAAATTCGAGATCAATCCTATACTTCTCAGTAAACCTTCCAGACGATCAGCCATTTCATGAATTGTAAATCCAATCTGTAAACCGTCCTCGGTTTTCTCGCCATTTTTATTTTCAATAGTGAGTTTTGACTGAGGATCCATATGTCCAAAAGATGTCACCATTGAGGCTGACTCCTGAGGTTTGAAGACAGTTAAAAAGAGTCTCAAAGCAGACCAAAATCCTAAGGTGTAAGTGAATATCCATCCTAAGAAAAGGCCATTAGAATGATGTCCAAAGTGGAAATCCTTTTTCTTTTTAAAGGATGCACTTTCATCTTTGATCAAATACGCAGGAGTTAAAGGAGCTGGGCACACCTTTGTGTAAAATTGACTCTCTCCTGATTGATAAAAGAACTCCACATTAAAGAACCCAGCCGTCCCATAAGTTTTGATCCCAGGGTTCTGTGATTCTAAATGCCTTCTTATTGAACATTCCCTATCATCAATACAGAACAAAGCAACGAAGGTTTGAAGTTCTTCCCTTTGCTCTTTCTTCAACTGACCAATTCCTCTCAGAACACTTTGGTAATATGTCCATTCATAGGATGCTTGAAAAATATGAAGTACTTCAAAGTACTCATTCACCTTTTTGTGCGAAAACAAATCTTCAAAATGATCAGGGTTGTTCACTCCAATCGGAGACCAAACACAACCGAAATGATCATCCAGCACATCAATTTCCAATAGTAACTCAAAACAGATGAACTCCTCAAGCGTTATCTTCCTCTTATCAAGGAGATGCTCAATATTCCCTTCAATGACCGCGACCATTCCGGACCAACCCGGATGAGCAAATTGCTGATCAAAAAGATATCTTTCATATAACTCCTTATTCCCAACAATTAGTTTAAGCAGATCAGAAAGATTTGATCTTCCATCGATTAGTAATTTTCTTGCTCGATCCGTTTTGAAAAAGGAAGTTTTTGAATTCCTTTCCAAATCAGCCAGGGAAACTAAAAAACCTTTATCAGACACAGGGAATCCCCATATTGCAATCCCTTGATCCAGATAACTGCTCAGGATCCTGAAAAATAACGGATGAACCATTGAATCCATGTCGATCCTGTACCTTGATTTCCAATGATGCCTTAATCTTCCGATTTCAGGTTCAAGATCCTCGTTGAAGGCACCTTCTAACATTTTCCTTTTCCAGCTTTCGGAATCGTTGCCCTTTCTAATTCTTATCTCCTCATCGAGAATTGACTCCTCAATTTCACCTTCACGGAATTTCATCCTGAATTGATCAAGTGATAGGTAGACACGATACCCAAAGGTCTGCGAAGCATTAAACAAGGCTTTTTCAAACTCATCATGCTGAAAAGCATGTAAAGTATTGTGATGAATAAAGTCTTTTAACGGGGCTTGACTTGGAAGAAAATGTTTTAGTTCTTCAATAATTTTGTACTCATCGCCATACGAGTACTCAGAAATTTTCATGTTGATAACATTTCAAATTACACCAAAAAAAATCCTTGCAATGAACTCATTACAAGGCAATTGGTTATAGTCTGAAATTTTCGTTTACCAGATAGGCAGGTTGATTGTATTTGAATGACAGCGAACACTGACATTCTTTTAATCGTGAAAGATTATCGTGAATGTTCGCTCCTGAAGCACTATAGAAGCTTTGAACGAAGGAGTCAAATCCATTGTCAGTTTCTTTTAACTCTTCAAAGCTTTCTTCAGCTTCTTCTAACTCAAGCGTAGATACCTCCATTGGAAGATCAAGAACTGTTGACGAGGAAGATTTCGAAAAAATAGTTTCAGACTTTACGTCCGAAGCAAAAGAATTGATGGAATCGATGAAACTCAAAGAAACATTTGTCAACATTACAATTGGTGTAATGATTAAGATCAACCGTTGACAAAATGCCTTTAGCACAGTACAAATATAATAGGGTTGTGCAACAAAATCACCCAACCTTCATAATTATAAAAACTTTAACATTTTAATAATGGACGACCCATCTCTTTTTTTGATCGGCATAGAACCCCTGAACTCTTTCAGCATGGTTTCTAAATTTGTTAACCCCACTGTTCAGAGCAAGGTTTTTATATAATTCAGCTTGATCATAATCTCCTCTCCAACTATATAATTCTGCCAAATTACACTGGATCATGGCCGTCACTTTATCATTGATTCTTGCCTTATCGTCGGATAAATTACTCTCAGTCAAAATTCCTTTCCATGCATTGATTGCCTGATCCAATTTTTCCTGGGCTGAAGATCTGTCTCTTTCTCTTTCAACAAGCATTAAAGCCTGCGTTGTGTACGTATATGCGATTGTCACATCGGAATAATCATAATCCTTATAGCGATTCATCGCATACATTTCAGCCGTGTGACTCAACATCGTGAAACCAAATTCGTTATTGATCAACGAGTTTACTTCAGCCATTGCAGACCTTCTCGCCTCAGCCTCGAGTTCCAGGAAGAACTTAGCTGAATTCTCCATGTACCATAACTGGTATTCATATTTACTAGAGAACGATTTCATTTGGTAGGTTCTTACACCTTCAAGAATTGTTTTGTTCATAAGTGCTCCCTGAGTTGGAGTTTCCATTTTAACTCCTAAGGGCATGACATACTGGCAATAGTACTCATACTTCGTGGAGGCTGCGGTTCCTTTCTTGGTTTCTACAATTTTATACGAACGAATAGGCATTATATCTATTGTAAGTATCGATCCACCCAATCCTTTTTCAAAACCATCCAGTTTCACATTAGCACCATATACAGCATCATCTATTATTTCAGTGTGCATCTGTGGAGCCTGAACGGGGATAAATTGAGGCGCTGTTGGATAAAGTGGTGGATTCGGAGCTGCAGCTGTTCCTCCAGCATTCACGGTTTTCTCATATTGAGCTAACTGTGTGAGATAATTTTTATCAATCAGAAACTTTTGAT
>JALRFI010000157.1 GCA_023253775.1 Crocinitomicaceae bacterium | reverse complement strand
ATAAAAAAATAAAACAATGAAAACAAAATTTAACCTTAAGTCAATTTTAATGACAGCATTAGTATCAACTTCTTTATTCACTAATGCACAAGTAGACAAAGTTCCTTTAACAGTTGCAGTAGCAATGACAAACCCAACTTGTCAGAATTACAACAACGGTGAGATCACGTTAACCATCAGTGGTGGTTTTCCTCCATACACTTTCAATGGAGTTCAGATCGCTGGGTCTCAAGTAACAATGGGAGCTTTAACAGCAGGAAATTATTCAATTCAGGTATCTGATGTTTCGCTTGCGAGCTCATCAGGTGAAGTAATCCTACAATCACCACAAGCTCCTCAGATCTCTGCGATCATCGGAGACGTTACTGAGTTCGGAGGAAGCAATGGTTACATCGACCTTACAGTAAACAGCCAGTACAATGTAGCTTACAGCTGGTCAACTCAGGAGCAAATCCAGATCGATGGTTCAAGCGAAGACCAAACAGGTTTAGTAGCAGGTATCTACGATGTAACGATCACTGAATCTAACGGTTGTCAGTATGCTAAAAGATATACAATACAAGAAAATGATCAGCTTTTCAGCCCGAACATGGATTTCGCAACTCAAGAATCAAATGAAAACGAAATCTCTGAAATTACAGTATTCCCTAACCCTTCTTTTGGAGAAGTGACTATCAAAACAGGTGATAAAATTGCAGAATATGCAGTGGTAAATGAAATGGGAACAACAGTTGCTCAAGGAAAAGGTTCTTTCGCAAACGAAACCTTAAACCTTAAGACAGGAAAGTACTACATCATCTCTACGGATATCAATGGTAATACAACCAGAAAATACCTACAGATCCTTTAATAAAACATTTAACGCCTTTCATAAGTAGTTTAGGTTTAGTTTCAAAAAAATCCCGGATTATTCTGGGATTTTTTTTATTTCAAACAATTTAAAACTTTCCTGTAAAATGATTGTTTAAAGAAAAAAGTTCAATGAAAACCATAATTATAATATCATTAACGATAGTTGGATTATTTGTAGTACTTCAATCATTTGTAATGTTCTCTACCTCTGGAATTGAAAAACATGAATATAAAGTAATCAAATCGTATGATGATTTTGAAGTTCGCGCATACGAATCTGCATTATTTTCAAGTGTTATTTTGGATGATACAACCTATGAAGCTTCTTCTAGCAGAGGGTTCAGAGTATTAGCCGGATACATCTTCGGAGGGAATGAAGAAGGCGAAAAAATTGCAATGACTTCACCGGTTGCCATGGAAATTGGAGACAGCACGAAAATGTCATTCATGGTTCCATCTAACTACAGTGAAAAAGATCTCCCAAAGCCAAATAGCGATAAGATCTTTTTTGAGCAAAAACCTGAGAGCATCATGGCAGCTATTCGTTTTGGAGGCTGGGCAAATGATGAGAGAATCGAAGAGTACCAAAATAAACTAAATGACCTACTGAAGAAGAACAATATTCAACATACTGGGAAATTCGTTTACTTAGGCTACAATCCCCCATATGCGGTGGTTGCCAGAAGAAATGAGATCATTGTAGAATTGGTGAATTTCAAAAACTAGACTCTTTTATTCTCGAATCTATTTTTACCATCATCCTTTCGCTCATTCGCTTCGTTTTGAAAGGAATAAGCCCTATATTGGTCTTGAAATACTTTCTAAATGAACAGGTTCTTTCAACTTTATTTGATCTCAGGTATAGTAATTTTAAGCTTTAGCTGCTCAAAAGACAAGGTAGTTCCTGATCCCAGAATGAAGTATGTCGGGGATTGGAATTTTAAATCGAATAGTTACCATTTTTCAGGCTTTTACGATTACAGTGGTCAGACTCCCGTATGGACCTACACAGAATCTTCTTCAACCGGTTACAATGACAGCACCGGTTCCATTCGACTTGGTCCTAATAAAAACCAGATAATAATTATATACTGCAGTACTTGCATGGATGAAATCTTCGATTTGAATGAAAATGGAGATGAAAAATGGTCGCTTGATTCAGTTCATTTTTTTAATAACATTTTACCCGCGCCTCCGGGTTATAATTCATCATACTCTACATATAATGTAGAAGGTTGGAAACTTTAATCGTCAATACTTTTAGAAAAGAAAATAATGATTCCAACCCATCATTCAAACAAAACTTCCAACATGACAATCGTTGTGAACCATTTGGAACAATTGAATGAATATGACCATACAGAACCTCATCGCCATGATTACTACGAATTATTTTATTTTTTAGAGGGTGGCGGTTCACATTTTATTGACTTTATCGAATTTCCAATACGCGGGAACAGTGTTCATATTGTAGGTCCTGGACAAGTGCATCAGATGAATAGAGCCTTGGATTCAGAGGGATATGTAGTATTGTTCACCCTGGAATCCATGGATCATCCCAAAGAGATCGAATCCTTTCTTTTTGAACATAGCCTTTTAGCTTCAGATGAATTATCTCCTGTTTACAGATTCAAAGAAAACTTTAAAAAGGAACTAAGTGAAAAAGTAGAGAACATTTATAAGCGATGTAAATCTAATTCCACTTTGGATCGATTGAAATTAGTCAATGATCTTCAATTTCTTTTTATCTGCTGTATGGGAAAAAAGATTCAGGATCCAACAGGATTAAATACAACTTATTTTCATTTTCGGAAATTATTAAAGACCAATTTCAAAACAATGAAAAAAGTCAAAGAATATGCTGATGCATTGAATATCAGTGACCGATCACTAAATCAAATCGTTAAAAAACAAACCGGGAAAACTGCCAGTGAGATCATGTATCTTCAGATAATAATGGAGGCCAAGCGATATTTAAGAACAGGTATGAACATAAAAGAAGTTGCCTATTCTCTGAATTTTGATGATCCTGCCCATTTTTCGAAATTCTTTAAATCACAAACCGGTCTTGCTCCTCTTGACTTTCAGAATAATACATGATTTCTGCAGAAATATACATGGCTTGTAATCAATTGGCAACTTAATTTTACTTTAAATATTAAAACATTTATATGAAAAAGTTTAGTTCAATCTTATTAGCAGTTCTAGTCTCTTCATTTGCAATCGGACAGACATGGCATCAAGTAGGTGTACCAACCACAGAACAACTAAATGTGATCCATTTCGTTCAAAATAGTTTTGGGGTTGGATATATTGGAGGGAACAATGGAGTTTTGTTAAAAACCTATGATTCTGGATCAACTTGGAATGCGGTTAACTATTCAGGAATCAATTCAGCTAGTCCATTTCATTTTAAAGATCTTCAATTTGTAAACCCAGATGTAGGATTTGCAACATTAGAAGGTACAATAGGAATTTACAAGACAACTGATGGGGGATCAACTTGGAATGCCTTAGACGATCCATCAATGGGTGCTTTTTGCTACCGTTCAACCCTGCATGTAATTGATGAAAATCATTTTTTTGTAGGGGGGGCAGGCTGTTTCCAAAGCTCAATGATCTTTGAATATAATAATGGAATCTGGTCTGAGAAAATGGACAATCATGAAACCTTCAACGCAACGCATTATGTAAAGGATATTCAATTCAGGGGGAATCTGGGTATTGCAACCGTGAACAGTAATGTATTTCTGCGAAGTACTGACGCTGGCCAAAACTGGATAACAGTTAACTCACCAATGTTTGATGAAAACAACCAACTTACAGATTTAATTATAGTTAATGACACACTGGTATTTGCGGGTCATGAACTCTATAGTGGAGAATACCTTTGGTATCAGTCAAATGATGCTGGAGAAACCTGGTGGACTGCTCAACCAATGGGTGGAGATGTAATTTTTTATGCTTCATGGTTCACTTTTGAAAGGGGAACCAATGGATATCTTTATTCAAGTGCGTCGCAAGCTGTTGGACCTCACTACATGCATCAAATGGATCTCAACAGCGCTTGGAGCTATGAAGAAGTTGAAAACAAGATCATTTCGATCGATGCTTACGGAAACAATTACGTTTACGGGGTTGGCGAGAATGGCTATGTGATCCGCAATTTTCCGGTTGTCAGTATTGAGGAAAATGAAGACATCAATTTATCCATCTTTCCAAATCCGGGAAGTGAAAAAATAACGATACACTATCCAGGGCAAGGAAATATTGAAATTATAGATTTAAATGGGAAAATTATTGAAACCTTTCAGATAACCAATCAAGTTTCGCTTGATGTCTCAAACTGGCAAAAGGGGATTTATATAATTAGAGACTCAAATAAAGGAATTGTGAGAAAACTTATTCTTAATTAAGATTAAGGCCCGATTTTTCGGGCCTTTTTGATGAAGTGTATTTTTTGTAGATACAATAGAATATATCTTGTATCTCTATAAAGACGGAAAGATTGAAGACCATGCACATGACTTTGACCACACCACGATCGTCTTTAAAGGAGCGGTGCATGTGAAAGCAACACTTCCTAACGGAACGGTGCTTGAAGGTGATTTCGGAATGTCTGCGTAACCGAGGTAGTCGGTATTACTTTTTTTCTTGAAGAACTTGTCAACCAATTTGCTGAGGTCAATTGATATATAATCTTCAGTTATTGATCCGAACTGGTTTGCAATATCAATCTCTATTTGCCTATTTATGGATGCTTCACCGGATTCGAATACGACTAATTTGACAGGGGT
>JALRFI010000155.1 GCA_023253775.1 Crocinitomicaceae bacterium | reverse complement strand
GAATCTAAGATGAACTTTGAAACACTAAAGAGAGGCGCAAAGCTGAAAGTAAACCCATACAATCACGGATTCACAAAGGAGGGGACGTTAGAAAAAGCATTGTCCCGGAACTTAGAGTTTGATCGTATCACTGAAAACGGAATGATTAAGTGCTATCATGAAACAGGTAGCTTCCTTTATTACAAGCCTAAACAATTATTAAGCATAAGGTGCCAATTGTGTTTACCTCCGCCGGAAATCCAAAAACCTGGACTGCTCAACTGAAGGAACATGGCATTACGGTAGTTCATGTTGTCTCATCCGTGAAATTTGCCTTGAAAGCCCAAGAGGCAGGAGTTGACGCTGTTGTGGCAGAAGGTTTCGAGGCAGGAGGACATAACGGAAGAGATGAAACAACGACGATGTGTTTGATCCCAATGGTGAAAGAACAATTATCGATCCCATTGATTGCCGCAGGAGGAATTGGGACAGGAAGAGGAATGCTAGCCGCAATGAACCTTGGTGCAGATGGTGTTCAGATCGGCAGTCGATTTGTAGCAACCCCAGAATCAAGCGCACATCAAAACTTCAAGCAAGTGGTGGTCGATGCCAAGGAAGGTGATACATTACTTACGTTAAAGGAACTAACTCCCGTACGTTTAGTTAAAAACGAATTTTTCAATAAAGTTGAGGCAGCCTATCAATCAGGTGCCAATGCCGATAAATTAAAAGAAATTCTTGGCCGAGGACGCGCTAAAAAAGGAATGTTCGAAGGTGATTTGGTTGAAGGAGAGTTAGAGATCGGGCAGATTTCCGGGCTGATCCATGAGATCAAACCCGCATCTGAGGTGGTTAAGGAAATTATTACTGAATACAGACAAGCATTGGCTGAGCAACAAACAGACAAATACAAATTTTAATGATCCATTTTGAACGATTTAAATTAGAAAATGGACTGACTGTCCTTTTTCACAAGGACATTACTACTCCAATGGCTGTCGTCAACGTTTTGTATGATGTTGGTGCCAGAGATGAATCAGAAGACAAAACAGGATTTGCCCATTTATTTGAACATCTCATGTTTGGAGGAAGTATTAATATTCCTGATTTTGATGCGCCTTTACAACATGCAGGCGGTGAGTCGAATGCCTTCACGTCAAATGATATCACCAACTACTATGATGTACTTCCTTCACATAACCTGGAAACTGCATTGTGGTTAGAAAGCGATCGAATGCTTTCACTTGCTTTTACTCCGAAAAGTCTCGAAGTCCAAAGGAACGTTGTGATAGAGGAGTTCAAACAGCGATATTTGAATCAGCCATATGGAGATGTTTGGCTAGAGCTCAGACCTTTGGCATATCGAGTTCACCCTTACAAATGGGCAACGATTGGTAAAGAAATCAAGCATATTGAAGATGCCACAATGGAGGATGTGAAATCATTCTTCGCCAAGCATTACAATCCATCAAATGCAATCCTTTGCGTCGGTGGTAATTTTGAACTTGAGTACGTAAAAGATGTTGTGAAAAAATGGTTCGGTGCGATTCCTTCAGGTTCTAAACCTGCAAGAGTGCTTGAAGCGGAGCCTGAACAAAAAGAATTCAGAGAAAAGCTAATCGAGCGAAATGTTCCGGCGGCTGCATTTTACTATGCTTTTAAAATGCCTGAACGAAAGAATGCAGGTTATTACCTAGCCGATGTGCTCTCTGACGCTTTGGGTAGGGACAAATCTTCACGACTATACGCTTCATTGAAAAAGGAACAAAAACTTGTTTCTGAAATTGGCGCATACATCACAGGCTCTTTGGACAATGGCTTACTTATAATAGGTGGCAAATTGAACGAAGGAGTTTCTTTCAACATGTTTGACAAAGCCCTTTGGGAAGTACTTGAGAAATTGAAAAATGAGATCATGGACGATACAGAGCTTGATCGTCTGATGATCAAGATCAGAACCGCAAGAGAATTTCAGGAACAAGGTCTCCTGAACAGAGCTATGAATTTATGTCAATTCGAACTTTTGGGAGATGCAAACGGGATCAATGAGGAACACGAGATCTACAATTCCATCACTCCGAAGGATCTTCAAAAAATGGCCAAAGAAATTCTAAAACCAACTAACTGTTCTTTACTTAAGGTAAAATCAAATCAAAATGCTGAATCGTAAAAAAGCACCTGAATTACAAAACATAGCGAACATTGATTTCGTCAAGCCTCATGTGTATGACATAACGGAAAAATGTCATTTGTTCTTCATGAACGAAGTACCAAATGACACAGCAAGGATCGATCTTCATTTTGATGCAGGAAGCGGACTCGGAGAACTGGGAATTGCTTCATTTGTTGGAGGCCTCCTATTTTCAGGAACGGCCGAAAAATCTTCTATTCAGATCAGCAATGAACTTGATGCACTGGGTGCATTTTATGAATCAAACGTGGCGCATGAACAAGCAATGATCACTGTTTATGCATTGAAAGAAAACATAGTTCCGATCCTGAGAATTATAAAAGATGCTGTTGACAACATCTCTTTTCATGAAGATGAGGTTCAAGAAATGTTGAACGACCGTAAACAAAAATTCAGAGTGAACATGGGCAAAGTGAGTTTTCTTGCACAGCGAAAATTTCAGGAAAAACTTTTGTCCGGCACTCCATATGGGCGCATTGTTGAGGAAGATGTTTATGATAACGTATCCATTTCTGCACTAAAAAGATTCCACAAAGAAAATTATCTGAATGGTTTGACAAAAGTTGTCTTAGTTGGCGACCTGGCTCAGGATGAAGTTGATGAGATCATAGACATTACCGGTGCATGGGCTACCGATCGTAAGCAAGAGTTTGCAACAGAATTCAAAAATGAAACTGGAACTCATGAAGTGCTCAAATCAGATGCAATCCAGTCAGCAATACGAATTGGAAGAATTCTTTTCAATAAAACCCATCCTGATTTTATTGATTTTCAAGTACTTAACACTATTCTTGGAGACTACTTTGGGAGCCGATTAATGTCAAATATTCGTGAAGACAAAGGGTATACCTATGGAATCGGTTCAATGGTCGCAGAACTAAACCATTCAGGATATTTTCTCATTGCCACAGAAGTAGCTAAGGAAGTGAAAGATGCCACGATTCAGGAAGTAAAATACGAGCTAGAAAAATTAAAGGAGGAACTTGTTGCAGCTGAAGAACTAGAATTAGTCAAAAATTACATGTTGGGTCAGCTCTTGAAAAGTGCTGATGGGCCATATTCGATGATCGATCTATACATGGGACTCGAACCCTATGATATGGAAATGGAATTTTACAATCGATCGATCGATTCGATCAAGTCGATTACTCCTGAAAGAATACGCGAACTGGCAGCAAAATATCTTGATTGGAATGATATGACAGTTGTGGTTGCCGGATCTTAAGCAACGAAAGGGTATTCAACATCGTTTATATACTACATTCCTTTAAACTACGTTTAAAAGACGTGCTGAAAAAAATTGGATTCATATTGGTCTTTTTGTTCGCATTCCAAACTGCGAAAGCTTCCCATGTGATGGGAGGAGAGATCACGTGGGAATGTTCCGGCGGACAATACGTGTTTCAGCTATTATTCTACAGGGATTGCAACGGTGCAGATGTTAATATAATTTCAGAAAATATTAAGGTTTGGTATCATCCAACCATTACAGAAATTCCTGTCTATTTCACAAACCGAACGGATATTTCTCCACAATGCACTGAAGTATCTGGTGGTCCTGCTCAATTAGAATGTGGATCAGGTATGGGTGGAGGAAACGGGATCGGAGCAATTGAAAAGATAGTATACAGGAGTTCACCGATATCAATCCCAGGAATTCCTCCCGCTTCAGGTTGGGTATTTACCTATGAGAATTTCTCACGCAGCAATGCTTTGACGAATATTACTAACCCATCGAACTATGGAATTACCATTTCTGCAAAAATGTTCGCTTTTTCGCAATCCAATGGTACATGTGTAGACAATTCGCCACGATTTCTTCAAGAGCCTTATTTTGTCAGCTGTGCAGGTGCACCATATGTGTACAACATGAATGCAGTTGATATAGACATGGATTCCGTAACTGTGAATTTCGGTATTCCATACGATTACCTCAATGGATCAGCATATAATCCTCCTGTTTCTCCGGCTGCGATTCCATATGAACCAGGATTTAACTTCACCTCACCTACTCCAAGTTCAACAATCAATACAGGAAATGTCAATGCTACGATTAATACAGAATCAGGAGAGATAAGATTTACCAGTTTCACAACCGGCAATTACCTTGTTAAAGTTATTGTAAATTCGTTTCGAAATGGAATTCTCATAGCTCAAATTGAAAGAGAAATGCAGCTCATAATACTTCCTTGCGATGGAATAAATAATCCTCCTCAATTCATCGAAAGTGGAATTTTTTCTGCACCAAACTATGAACTGACGTATGATGCAGGTGCAAATATTTATTTCCCTGTGACAACTGAATCATTTCCACTTTCTCCGCCTGAACTTTTACAAGATGGCAGCCCGCAAACAATGTCCTTGGATGCATCTGGTTTAATGTTTGGAACCAATTTCAACAGCACAAACGGATGTCCGATTGCTCCATGTGCCACGTTGAACCCTACTCCCATCGTAAATAATACTATTTCCGTAAACACAACCTTCCTTTGGCAAACAACATGTGACCATTTGATCAGCTCTTCAGGTATTGCAGAAGATACTGTAAGTTATACATTTGTTTTCAAGGCCAAAGATGATTATTGCCCTGTGCCTTATGTTACTTATGCAACTGTTACGATTAACCTGGTTAATACCAATGTAATTCAGGCTCCTCAAATCAACTGTATTCAAACAGATGCAACAGGCAATGTCAGTATTAATTGGGATCAGGTGAATGACCCTGGTGGTTCGTTTGCTGGCTATGAAGTGTACTCTGTTCAAAGTGGACTCATAGCAAGCTATTCATCTATTGGAACAACTTCTCACACTATCACAGGATTAACCTCCCAAGAGGATTTCTTTATTGCAGTGCTCTCGGGCTGTGGTGGGGGCACTGTGCGTTACAGTGATACAGTCTCTAGTATTTTTCTGATAGTAAATAATCCGAATAACGGAACAGCGATCCTGCAATGGAATGATCCTGCAGATGTTGCTAGTTCAACCATGGGAGATTACTATTACATCATGCGTGAATATCCAGCAGGAAACTGGACATTGATCGATAGTGTACCTTATGGAGTTAACTTTTACAAAGACACAATCGATATTTGTCAGGCATTTTTAAACTATCAGATCATTCTTCCAAATTCACCATGTGATTTTACTTCTAATATTGAAGGTGATGATTTTGAAGACATGCTTACTCCTGACATTCCAGTCATTCAATCAGCATCAATCGATACGCTTACAGGGCAATTGAATCTTACCTGGAATCAGAATGATCAGCCAGACACTTATGGTTATGTTATTTACACGTTCGATGCAGATGGCTTCATTTATGAATTGGACACTGTTTGGGGAATTTCGAATACAGTATACTCCTATAATCCTGACATCGACTCAGGACCCTTATCCTATTCTGTTGCTGCATTTGATTCGTGCTGGACTCCTGCCGTTCCTCCTACCTATCAAACCTCAGCTAAAGCAAACGTTCATACCACTGTATTTGTCCAAACCTCAGTTGATGTTTGTAATAGTTCGGTAAATCTTAGCTGGTCACCCTATGTCGGATTTACAAATGAAACCACCTATAATGTCTGGGTGAAACAACCTGGTGCTCAATGGAACATGGTAGGGTCTACATCAGAATTGAGTTACAGTTACAGTGGGCAAGTTCTTGAGCAATACTGTTTCTTGATTGAGGCAGTTTCGATCAGTGGAATTTCCTCGTTCAGTAATCCTGTTTGTCAGATTATCAATTCAGCCACTCTTCCTGCCTACAACTATTTACAAGTGGCAACTGTAGTGAACGAGCAGATCACTTTAGAGCATTTGATCGAAGTTACGGACGCAGTTCAAGCAGTCTCGATACAAAGACAGAATTCAATAGGTGGCTTTGACGAGTTGATCGTGATCCCAGTAGTTAGTGGTAACATAACATACACTGATGTGAACGTAGATCCTCAGCAAAGATCCTACACTTATAGAGTTCAGATCATCGATAGCTGTGGAAATTACACGTCGTATTCCAATTATGCTCGTACCATCTTATTACAGGTATCTAAAAATGATGTTTTGTTGACCGCACAATTGAACTGGAGCTCGTATACGCAGTTTGACGGATCCATATTGGGGTATACCATTTACAGAGGTATTGACGGAAATTTCAATGGACTTCCTTTGGCCACTGTTGGACCAAATGTTTTCTTCTATGAGGACAGTCTTGACAATGCGATCTTCACAGGTAAAGTCTGTTATTATGTCGAAGCAATAGAAGGAAGTAATCGATACGATGACCCAAAGATTTCAAGATCGAACATCGCATGTGAGGTTTTTGAACCCATCATATATGTACCCAATGCTTTCTGGCCGGAAGGAATAAACAAAGTATTCATACCGGTAATTTCGATCTTTGATGCATCAGATTACAGATTTACGATCTTTGATCGATGGGGACAGGTTATTTTTAATACGACAAGTTTCGAGGAAGGATGGAACGGTCAGCTTGGTAATTCCGGAGAAATGGCAAATACCGGTACTTATATTTATATGATCACCTTGAAGGACGGTAATGGTCTAGAAGTGATCAAAAGAGGACATGTCACGCTGCTGAGGTAATTCAGAAGTAAGTGGTAACTTTACAAGGTGAACAGGATCCTTATCATACAAACTGCTTTTCTTGGAGATGTCATACTAGCGACACCGGTTATTTCTGAATTGAAAAGATTATTCCCTGATTCAGAGATCGATGTTCTTGTTAAAAAAGGCAACGAATCATTGTTGACCAATAACACTTCGATTAAAAACGTCCTGATTTTAAATAAAACAGACGGAAAATGGAAAAGTCTTTGGTCGTTGATCAAAAAAATTCGCAGAAACAAATATGATCTGGTTATCAATCTTCACCGTTTTGGCAGTTCAGGGCTGATAACAGCATTATCAGGGTCTCGTTCCAAATATGGATTCAGAAAGAATCCATTTTCTTTCCTTTTCACAAAGGCATTTCAACATAACATTGGTGATGGCACACATGAGGTCAGTCGAAATTTGAGTTTGATTCGTGAATTCGGCTCAGTTGATCTAAGAAGACCTGAATTGTTCCCTGGAGAAGATAACTATAACAAGGTAAAAGAATTTGTAACTGATAACTACTTTTGCTTGGCCCCTGCCAGTGTTTGGTTTACGAAACAACTTCCGGAACAAAAGTGGGTTGAATTAATTTCGCAACTCAATTCAAAAGGAACAGTGTATCTGCTTGGCGCTCAAAATGACCACCCACTTTGTCAAAGAATCATTGAACAGACTTCAGGAAGCAATACGATCAACTTATGTGGCAAACTAAATCTACTCGATTCTGCTGCCTTAATGAGCACTGCCAGTATGAACTTTGTAAATGATTCAGGACCATTACACATTGCTTCAGCCATGAATGCTTCGGTAACTTCATTTTTTTGCTCCACGGTGCCTGATTTTGGATTTGGCCCTTTGTCGGAACAATCGAAGATCATTCAAGTGAAAGAGGAGCTGTCTTGCCGACCGTGTGGTTTGCATGGACACAATACCTGTCCAAAAGGTCATTTCAATTGTGGAAATGATATTTCGATCAGTCAAATTGAATACTGAGTTTAAAGCTGATATTCCATTACATAATCTTCCATAAGGTAACCTTGACCTATGTCAATATCCTCCTCTTTGATCGTGTTGAAACCGATGTGATGATAAAAATCTACAGCTTTATTGAATCTATTCACATTCAGCTGGATACTTTTCATTCCTTCTTCAATTGACCTGACTCGAATGTGTTCGAACAACTTAATACCAAGTCCTTTTCCTTGCTGATCCGGTAAAACGTACAATTTATGGATCTTCACTACCCCAGATTCAGGATGATCGAACTCAATTCCAATAAACCCCAAATCCTTGTCGCCTCTAATAATATAGAATTCATTTCCCGAAACGATTTGTTCCTTCAATCGAGGTAGATTATACATCCATTCCAACATGTATTTGATCTGATCTTGAGTCAGGATCTCTTTGAAGGTGTCGGGCCAGGTTAAATATGCAAGATCCTGGATCCTCTTTGCATCATCTTCACCGACCTTAACAATTTCCATTATTGCTTGATAAATGACTGTTGTGATACTCTACCATCTATGACTAGTCTCAGGTAATATTTCCCTGAGTTCAAGTCTGAAATGTCTACTCCGCCCTGCACAATTTCTCTTTCAATGATCTTTCCATTTAGATCACAGATCTGCGCCTTTTCCGGTAGATCGGTAATCAATGTGAAGTATATCTTACCAGATGATGGATTCGGATAAATATTCCAAGGAATATCAAGATCTACCATTTCATTCCCAACGGTATTGATTGCGATCTGTACTGCAAAGTAGGCATTGATCTTACCCCAACCCCACATTGTACTTCCTCCTGCAGGAATTATTCCAGTGAAGTTGTCGGTTCTTGCGGTTACTTTAATGATCTGCTTCACCTGGGCTGCTGACAAATATGGATTAGCCTCCAGGATCAGGGCTGCAATACCAGCAACACAAGGTGATGCCATTGAGGTACCTGAAAATTTCGCAAACGGATAAGTTCTTCCGTTAAAATCAATTGAGGTCACTGTTGAAAATGACGCATCTGTGTAGGAAGAAATAGAACTTGTCACACCTACACCAGGTGCCGAAATGTCGGGTTTATTTACTTCGTCATATCTTGGTCCAATGCTCGAGAATGCTGCTCTGCTCCCACCGGCCGGAGTTCCTCCTCCCGTTAAATAACTCGATAAATGAGCCGCAACAGATATCACTCCATCAGAACACGAGGGTTCAGAAATTCCGTATAAATTATCACCTGCTATTGAACCTGCTCCATAAACAGAAAAATCCATACCCCAATTCCCTACATCATTGGTTAATTCAGTTACATTCCAGTAGTGAACCTTTCCAGCTGAAGCCTGTGACTTCAACATTACTTTAAGTGCCGAATTTGTATTCTTTACTCTTAGTCTCATTTGAGGTCTTCCGTTGATCGGATGCACATCGTCAGCAGAAATGTTGTACCAAATCGTATCGGAATTAAGGACAAGGAACGAATCAATGTAATTCGTAACCGTAGCCGTTGAAAAAAATCCAGTTTCCGCGAGATTAGAGCTTTGATCATACACTTTCAATCCAGCTTCAAATGATTGCCCCTGTTCTCCCCACATATGAATAGACTGTCCCCACATGTTTGGATTGGAGCTGTACGGATAGAAGTTAATTCGTGATGTAAAGCTATCATTGGAAAATGTCTTCTTGATATGGAAGTTGACATCTCCATTATTTCCTCCTGAATTTGCAAAAACAACACCCAAAGCAGCATAACCGTCAATCGCCTGACTCAACAATGAATTTCCGTCCAGTGTTCCAACGTGATAAAGGCCCCAACTCATATTTATTACCAACCTCTTGCTTTCTTGCACTGAATACTGATACATCCAATCCCACGCATCGAAGACAGAGGCTTCATCCACCAGGAAGGTTGTAAATAAAAATTGAGCCCCATATGCCATTCCTCTTAAAGCAGTTCCAGCGCCAGCGCCACCTGCTATTCCTGCAACGTGATTTCCATGCGTGTGATAACTATAAATATTAGATGTGTCAGATCCAGCAAGAATTAGGTCGGCTGGAGTATTATATTCAGTACCATACGAATAACCTGAAGGTGCAGGGCCGGAAAGCTTATACTGATCCCACGCTGCAAGGATCCTGGTTTGTTGCATTAACGTATCGTAAAACATAGGAGATGAGTAATCAAAACCCCAGTCAGTGATTCCTATTAAAACATCTTTACCCGTATATCCTTGTGGCAAGCCATAACCCGCGTGGACACTGTCTGCTCTGGTATCTTCAACCGCTCTGTCCAAAAATGGTTTGATCTTACCAGCTAATTCCAGATGACTTAATCCAGGAAATTGATCAACAGCGCCAATTAATTGAACTGGAATCTTAATACTTGTTATCCCATTAATAATGTTTCCAACTAATATGTCTTGTTGAGTATACCATTGTCTTTCAAATTGATCATTCACCTTTGCGATACAAGACACATAGGTTTGTTCCTTGATATCATAAATAGCAAAGCGATCTTTCAATTCTTTGGAGATACCTCCTGTCAATTTATATTCTTCAGAAATGATTCCAAGATCCGATCTGGAATTCGAAGAAATCTTGACTTGTGCCTGAATAGAAAAATTCATCAGGAGGAACAGAAAAATAATTATGCGCATAGGAAGTGTTTTCTCAAATTTAGGAATTTGATCTGCTTATTCAAGCATAGAAGAATGAGCTTTTGAACACTTAAAAGTTAGCGCAAAAAAAATCCCGCAATTGCGGGATCTCCATTATTTCTTGCCTTTACCTTTAAGCACTGGACTCGGACTAGGGCTATTGCTCGGACCAGGGTTTGGTTTTGTTCCAACAGGTTTCGTTTTGATTGGTTTTGAATTCGTTGATGGAATCGTTGTTGAAGGAACCGGTGCGGATGGTTTGGATACTGGTTCTGATTCTGAATTGGGTTTAATTTGTGATTCCTTTTCTTGATTTGGATTCGTAGGATTTTCTTGAACCCTCTGAGAAGGTTTTACTTTCGGCTCTTCTTTCAGCAGATCGGGATGAATTGTTCCTTTAACTGGCCTTCCACCTGGTTTGGTCATTGGTTCGGCAGGTGGGTTAATGTTCAATTCCGGTCTTTCCAAACGAGAAGGTTTATAATTGATCGTCGGATCATTTACAATCGGTCTCGGACTCGGAGGAATTTCGAGAAATGCCTGATCATAAATGCATCCACCCATTTCTTCTCTTGTTACACCACCATCTTCACATTTTTTTCTTGCTATGGCTTGCTGTTGAGGTGTCAATCCATTGAGTGTTCTATGAACCCTTGGGAAACTCTCGTCGGTAAAAGTCATCGTATTCTCTCCCGGATCATATTCAAATAAAGATGTCAAATCTGTTATTCTCCAAGTCCTTGCAAAATCTTTGGCAAGAAATGCTAGATACTCTTTTTCCATCTCATCACTTGCACGATTCAACTGTTGATTGCCGAAAGATGAAAAAGCAAATTGTGAGGCAGGAGCCTTCTTTCCTCTCATATCAAAATCATCATTTTGCGTACCATTTGCATTTCCAAGCAAACCATTGTACTCCCTGCCACACGGAAATACATTTAATGTAACGTTCATGAATCTGAAATCTGAACCTCTGTTTTGAATACGAGCCGTCTCTCCTGTTGGCCAAGAAACTAAATATCCATCACTTTCTGGTCTTACAGTTCCACCGTGAGGCAGATAGTAAGTGGCGTTCCTTACTTGGATAGGATTCCCATTCAAACGGACTGGGTTGCCTTGAGAGCTTCCAGGAACGTCTTGCGCATAGATGCTCAATCTGTCGCCTGCAACATTCATCGCAACTGCAGTATTCAATGAAAAGTCACTAGACTGAGGTTTTTGTCTTGTCTGCACTTCAAATAAACCATCATTTGATCTTGCCAATACAAATTCTCCTACTGTCTGAAACGAATATGTGGAACCATCAAACGAAACCATATGCGGATCACCAAATGTTCTTCCAATTCTAGGATTGCAATTTCGATTTAATGTTTGTTGAACAGCTGACACGTTTGAAGAATTGTTTTCATTTCGAAACTGCTCTAACGGAGAACTGGCAACTATTCGTTCTCTAGTGCCTTGAGGAACAATTCTCCACATCTCATCCGGAGTAAAATCCTCGGGGAATGTTCGATCAGGAATTTCATTTCCCACTGCCATTGCTTCAATGGACGAAGCCAACCATTCTCCTCGTATTGGATCCCATGATGTTAATTCAGAACGCAAAACGTTATCTGAAACAATTCTCTCCCTTTCTTGAGAAAAAGAATTTGACGATAACAATAAAATGATTAAGAAGTATACATTTTTCATAACCTGAAATTTCCTGCAATTTATCAAAATTTATACCACAAAAAAACCCGCCGAAGCGGGTTTACTATATTTTATTGGAATTATCCTCCAAAGTCGTCAAAACGTACGTTTTCGTTAGGCACACCCCAATCTTCACACATTTTCAAAACTGCATTATTCATCATGGGTGGTCCACAAAAATAAAACTCGATATCTTCAGGAGACTCATGCTTAGAAAGGTATTGATCAATTACTGCTTGATGCACAAAACCTACAAAACCATCTCCATTTTGATCATCACAATCTTTTTTGGCAACCCAATTGTCTTCTGGTAATGCCTCAGATAATACAAGATAGAACTTAAAGTTTGGAAAATCCTTTTCAAGGTCACGGAAATAATGAATATAGAATAATTCTTCCTTTGAACGACCTCCATACCAATACGTTACTTTTCTACCTGTTTTAATGGTCTTAAAAAGTTCATATAAATGTGAACGCATTGGCGCCATTCCAGCACCACCTCCGATATAAAGCATTTCAGCATCTGAGTCATTGATGAAGAACTCACCATAAGGACCAGAAATGATCGCCTTATCTCCTTCCTTAAGATTAAAAATGTAAGAAGAAGCAATACCCGGATTAACGTTCATCCATGTATTTCTCGCTCTATCCCAAGGTGGGGTTGCTACGCGTACATTCAACATCACTCTTCTTCCTTCTGCAGGGTAAGAAGCCATCGAATAAGCACGCACAACTTCTTCGTTATTTTTCATAACAAGATCCCACATTCCGAATTTATCCCAATGCTTTCTGAACTTATCTGGCTCACCTGGATGATCTTGTGGATGTGCCGCAATATCCATTTCTGAATACTTCACTTCACATGGCGGAATTTTAATTTGAATATAACCTCCCGCTTTATAATCCATATCTTCCGGGATTTCTACTATGAATTCCTTAATGAATGTTGCAACATTAAAATTAGATACTACAGTAGCTTCCCATTCTTTGATTCCGAGTACTTCTTCCTCCACATGAATCTTCATGTTTTCCTTTACCTTTACCTGACATCCCAATCTCCAATTATCTGCAACTTCTTTACGAGAAAAATGAGGTGCCTCAGTTGGAAGGATTTCTCCTCCTCCTTCAAGAACCTGACACCTGCATTGAACACATGTACCACCTCCACCACAAGCAGAAGGCAAGAAAATACCTGCACTTGCTAATGTACCAAGAAGAGTGCTTCCTCCA
>JALRFI010000150.1 GCA_023253775.1 Crocinitomicaceae bacterium | reverse complement strand
AGAAATCGGATTCATCTGTAACTGTAAATACACCTGTTCAATCAGAAAGCGGAATTCGTTTCAAAAATGTATCTCTTGAAAGAGCAAAAGAATTGGCTGCAGAAACAGATAAATTGATCTTCATTGATGCTTACACATCATGGTGTGGCCCATGCAAGCGAATGGCAGCAACATCATTTAAGGACGATGAAGTGGGAGAGATCTTCAATGATAAATTTGTGAATCTTAAAATAGATATAGAAAAAGATACCGATGGACCTGAGGTAGCTAAATTATATAAAGTAAGAGCTTATCCAACTTTATTAATTATTGATAGTAAAGGGAAATTAGTAAAATCGTCTGTTGGATTTATGACTTCAGATCAATTAATCTCACTTGCGAATTCAATAGATTAAGAAATGATGAAAAAAGAAAGCCGACTCAATTGAGTCGGCTTTTTTATTTTCGGAAATTTGAAATTACTTTCCTTTATCCATTTTCTCTTTCAATTCAGCAAGAGCATCTAAATCACCAAGTGTAGATTTCTCAGTGTTCTGATTGATTGCTTTCACAGCTTGTGAAGTCGAAGATGTACCGCCGCCTTTCTTGCCACCTTTAGCAGCAGAAGCTGGTTTGTCTTCTCCTTCTTCGAACAAACGAGTGTGAGATACAACGATCTTCTTAGCTTCCTTATTGAATTCGATTACTTTGAAGTCAAGAACTTCTTCAACCTTAGCGTTAGAACCGTCTTCTTTTCTCAAGTGCTTAGAAGGACATATTCCTTCAACACCGTAAGGTAGGGAGACGATGCCAGATTTATCTTTCATATCGATAATAGTTCCTTGATGAACAGAACCTTCTCCGAAGATTGTTTCAAATACATCCCATGGATTTTCTTCAAGTTGCTTGTGGCCTAGCGAAATTCTTCTGTTTTCTCTGTCGATCTCAAGAACAACAACCTCCATTTCGTCACTCACTTTACAGAATTCAGATGGGTGCTTAATTTTCTTCTGCCAAGAGAGATCAGAAATATGTATCAATCCATCAACTCCTTCTTCAAGTTCTACGAACACTCCGAAGTTAGTGAAGTTACGAACTTTCGCTTTGTGCTTTGTTCCTGCTGCATATTTCGCTTCGATCGCTTCCCACGGATCTGGCATCAATTGCTTAATACCTAAAGACATTTTTCTTTCTTCACGATCCAAAGTAAGGATAACCGCTTCAACTGCTTCACCAACATTCATGAAGTCCTGAGCAGAACGCAAGTGCTGAGACCAGCTCATTTCAGAAACGTGGATCAAACCTTCAACTCCTGGAGCGATTTCGATGAACGCACCATAGTCTGCCATAACCACAACTTTTCCTTTAACCTTATCACCAACCTTAAGGTTACCATCTAGTGAATCCCATGGATGTGGCTGAAGTTGCTTTAATCCTAAAGCAATACGCTTCTTGTCATCATCGAAATCAAGGATAACCACGTTCAGTTTCTGGTCAAGTTCAACGATTTCTTCTGGATGATTAACACGTCCCCAAGAAAGGTCAGTGATGTGGATAAGTCCGTCAACCCCTCCAAGGTCAATGAATACACCGTAAGAAGTAATGTTCTTAACAGTACCTTCAAGAACCTGACCTTTTTCAAGACCAGAGATGATTTGCTTCTTCTGCTCTTCAAGTTCAGCCTCGATAAGCGCTTTGTGAGAAACAACAACATTACGGAATTCCTGGTTGATCTTAACCACTTTGAATTCCATGTTCTTACCGACATAAATGTCATAATCACGGATTGGCTTAACATCAATCTGAGATCCTGGAAGGAATGCTTCGATTCCGAATACATCAACGATCAAACCACCTTTCGTACGACACTTAACGTATCCTGTGATCACTTCACCTGTGCGCAATACATCATTTACGCGAATCCATGCTTTGTGCATACGTGCTGTTCTGTGAGAAACAATCAGCTGTCCTGATTTGTCTTCCTGACATTCAACATATACATCAACTGTATCACCAGCTTTTAGGTCCGCATTATAACGGAATTCTGAGGCAGCTACAACTCCTTCAGACTTATAACCGATGTTGATGATTACTTCTTTTTTAGTAATTGCAACAACAGTTCCTTCGATCACTTCTTTCTCGTTGATCGATGTTAATGTTTGCTCATACTTGTCTGATAATTCGGAACGCTGCGCTTTGGAATAACCATCCATTGCCAGAGCTTCCCAATCGAAATCTGCAGTTCCCTGCAATACTTTTTCTTTTGCCATTTGGCTTTTATTACTTGTATTCCGGGCCCAGATCATCCGGAAGAGTTCTAACTACTGTTTTTCTGGGTAACAGTTTGTTTTTGAGGGGGCAAAGTTAAGGAATAAATGATTAGGAATTAAAAAATTGTCAAAAAAAATCCCGCTCATTTCTGAGCAGGATTCTTGAATAATATTTCTTCGAATTTATTCAGTAGTAATCGTCTTAGGAACTCTTTTTATCTCCTGACGTCTCATCTGCATCTGTTCTCTTTGTTCGAATTTAGTATACTGCTCTTCTGTAAGAACGTTCTTCAACATCGCTTTGCGTCCGTCGTTATTCCCTGTGATTGCTTCTTTCTTCGATTCTTCAGACATTTCTGCATTGTTTCGAATAGCTTCATTTTTCAAGTTAACACCAAGATTGATCTCGTACACTTTCGGGATCTGATCTTCAGTAAGCTCAAGGTTGGTTGTCATGGACTCTGTCTGTTTCTGAGCACGTTCTTGTGCTGTAGTTTCCTGAGCAACTGCAGTGTTTATACTAGCCGTTACCAATAACATACCTAAAATTAATTTCATTGATCTCATAAAAGTCATTTTTTAGTTTCGTTCACTACAATAGTCATACCACTCTACAAAGATGATTATTTTTCGAATTGGTTGCGTGATACCGATAAAATTATAAAGATATTTAACAAAATGAATACAAGCCGTATAAGTTATTCTTTGCTTACTTGCTTATTCCTTTTGATAGGATCTGAGGTTTTCGCTCAAAAAAGAGTAGTCAATCTAAGTAGAAGTGGGCTCAAGGAAATTCCCGAAGAAGTTTATCTCAATGCTTACAATATCAAAGTCTTGAAACTGTATGGTAATCGTCTTGACAGTCTACCTTCTAATATAGCCGAGTTTAAAAATCTTGAAAAATTATACGTTGGTAAAAATGATCTTAAGTATTTACCTGCCAGTATAGGTGAGTTAAAAAAATTGAAAATTCTTTCTTTAACAGCCAATAAAATTGATTCTTTACCATTAGAAATTGGGGAAATGGAGGTGCTGGAGCAATTATGGTTAGGACAGAACCATTTAAAAGTACTTCCTGCATCCCTTGGTCAATTGAAGAATTTGAAGAATCTATATGTACAATATAATTGGCTTGATAGCATCCCTGAATCCATTGGTGATTGTGAAGCTTTAGAATTCGTGAATCTAAACAGAAACAATCTTCAACGAATTCCAGAGTCGCTCGGTAAAATAAAAGGATTAAAAGAACTCCATCTAGTGAATTCTGGATTTTTAGTTCATTTACCTGAAACGTTTTGTGATCTTAGAATGCTCGAAGTACTTGAGATCGATCAAAGAGTAGTGATTCCATCATGTTTGTTAGTCTATCAGACAAATCGTCTGAAAATTATTCAACATTAGATTTTCTTGAGTACGAAATAAAAGCCCAAAATAAAGTAGCATCGTATGAAAAATGGGCAGCAACAGCAAACCAAAGTCCGAAATGGTCAAATCCAAAACTGATAAGTACGATAAATGGGAGGACAATCAATCCATACAATGATTGCGCAATTGGTTTGATCTTGAAATAACCATGAATTGCCACAAATAGGACGGAAGTCACCCATGGTCCAAGGTAAAACTGAACACCACTTCTAAAAAGTAGCTCTTCTCCTAGACCGGCACAAAACGACAAAAAGAATCCCATTGCGTATGAAATGTCCATTTCTCCGACTAGTTTATCAACTCGCATTGGTAGTTTTTCGAATATAGGAGATGATAAAAGAAGTGCTGAGAAGAACGCGTAAATAATCCCGAATTCAAGGCCAAATAAGATTGGGATGGTTTTGAGGTTATCTAATTGAAGGAAATTTTTTAAATCGATATCCTCAAAGTAATTCAAAGCAAAATAAGCCGGGAGTGGAAAGATCATTAAGGTGATCAGGCCTAACAAGAGTATGTATCCCTTAGATATCTTCACAGTCAAAGGTAAAGAACCTTTGGAATCAAATCTTCTAATCACAGCAGATTAACTTTTTTTAATAGGTTGAATTTCGGGCCTGTTCTTTTCAAACCCTTAATTTTGCCTCAAAAAAAGGATGAAGGATTTTATAATCGACTGGATAAGGCATTTCTATCAATATTCAAAAGATGGGGTGGTCTATTTCGATACTAAAGGATACAATGAACACGCGTTTTATTGGTCGGCAGGAATGTTTGTGGCACTGATTGCCAGCTCACTTCTAGCTTGGTTTCTTACACGTTTGTTCATGGTGCAGATTCTTCACGTGTTGGTGGATCGAACAAAATCCACACTTGATGACCATCTCGTAAATAATAAAGTGTTCAGATCGATGGCTCATATCGTGCCTTTGATGTTCCTTGAATATTTTCTATCTATTGCCTTCTACCGCTATCCTGAAATGAATTGGACTATGTCGAAGCTGGTTTCTTTTTTGATGCTTTATGCAATAATGGTTTCGTTATCGAGAATTTTAAATGCATTAAGGGATTATATCAAGGAAAAACCCACATATTCAGACAAGCCCATTCAATCGTATTTTCAGGTGATCAAGATCGTTTCGATTGGAATATTGATGATCTTGATGTTGTCCGTTTTAACGGATAAATCTCCTTTGTTCTTCTTGACGTCACTGGGAGCAGTATCAGCGATTTTAATTTTGGTATTTAAAGATACGATCTTAGGTTTTGTTGGTAGTATACAGCTATCTGCAAATGATATGATTCGTATTGGAGACTGGGTGACGATGGATAAATACGGAGCTGATGGTGATGTGGAAGAGATCAATTTGGCAACAGTAAAAGTGAGGAACTTCGATAAAACCATTACCACAATCCCGACCTATTCATTCATCTCTGATTCATTCAAGAACTGGAGGGGAATGCAAGAGTCTGAAGGAAGAAGGATTAAAAGAGCCGTCTATATTGAAGTGGATACAGTTCATTTTGCTTCTGAGGAATTGATCAATAGTTTGAGCAAGTTGAAGTTGCTCAAGGAATTCATTAAGGAGCGTCAAGCTGAGATCGAGAGCTATAATGAAGAGCACGGGTTCAAGGGGGATGAGTTGATCAATGCAAGGAAACAAACTAATTTAGGGTTATTCAGAAGGTATGTAGAATACTACCTTCGTCACAATGTTGAGATCAATCAGGAAATGACTTTGATAGTCAGACAATTGCATCCAACCGATAAAGGAGTTCCATTAGAGATTTATTGCTTCACGAATACGAAGGAGTGGGGTGAATATGAAGATATTACTTCAGACATTTTTGATCACATATTTGCCATCGTTCCGGAATTCGAATTGTCATTGTTTGAAAATCCATCAGGTCGAGATTTTCAGCAAAGTTTTTCTAGTGTCCGATAGGAGTTTTTTCACCTGCTTTAATCTCAATAGACAATGTGTTTTCTTCTGGTGGAATAGGGCAGGAAAATTTGTCTGAGTAGGAGCAATAGGGATTGTAGGCAAGATTGAAGTCGATCTTTACTTTCTTCTTCTTTGGTTTCGACAGGTCGATATACCTTCCTCCACCGTAAGAATCTTTTCCAGACGTTTTGTCTCTGAATGGAATGAACAAATAGTCTTTGTATTCTTCCTGTTTACTAAGCGCTATGTTTTTGTAGACGGTTAGGCGGAATTCTATCGAATCCTTTTTGCAGCAGATATATCCGGTCCTTCTGTAAACGGGTCTTCGGTCTGTCGTTGTGATCATTTCGAATTTCGGACCTTTTTTCTTTTTAAAAGTTGCATAGATGATCCAGCTGGTGTCGATCAGAAAATAATCCAGTCCTCGGAAGTGATCGATCTCCTCTTGTGATAAGATCTCATTTTTCGGATCAGTAAGCTCAGCATAATGTTTTACGCGGATCTCACGAATAGAATCCTGGTAGGTCTGTGAGTATGCACCCAGTTGAATAAAACAGAATATAAGTACTATTACTAATTTCATCTTGACCCGAAAATTGAACTTCCAACCCTGACCATTGTGCTTCCTTCTTCTACGGCTAGTACATAGTCACCACTCATTCCCATAGATATTGTATCAAAGAAATCAGTATGACTGAAGAAGTTTTCTTTGATCTCTCTAAAATAGTTTTTCAACGTATTGAATTCTTTTCTGATTTGTTGCTCATCTTCAGTGAAGGATGCCATACCCATAACGCCTCTGATCCTAATGTTTTTCATTGCTTGAAATTCGTCTGAACGAAGGAGTTCGATGGCTTCATCCCAATTCATACCGAACTTGGTTTCTTCATTAGCAATAAAAAATTGAAGTAATACATCGATCGTACGACCATTTTTTACTGCCTGTTTGTCGACTTCCTTCAATAGTTTCAGGCTATCGATCGCATGGATCATAAATACAAAGGGAGCGATGAATTTTACTTTGTTCGATTGCAAATGACCGATCAGATGCCAGTGAATATCCTTTGGCATGTTCTCCCATTTCTGAAGCATTTCCTGAACTTTGTTCTCACCAAAATGTCTTTGTCCGGCATGATATGCCTCCAAAAGATCCGGAATAGGTTTTGTTTTCGAAACAGCGATCAGGGTAACATACTCAGGGATTTCTTTTCTGATCCTGTTTATGTTTTCTGCGATACTCATTCGTTAATGTTATAGATCGTTAGTCCGCTTCTTAGTTTGGGTTCCACCCAAGTGGATTTTGGAGGCATGATCAAATTCTGATTCGCTACTTTTTTAACCTGATTCATGGTGACAGGGTAGAGTACAAAGGCTATATCAAATTTATTCTTCGAGATCTTCTCTTCAATGGAGTCAAGTGATTCCACGCCTGAAGCGAATTCTATTCGTTCGTCCGTTTTCAGATCATGGATGCTTAAGATTGGAGACAACACATATTGAGTCAGGATTTCAGGGTCCAGTGATCGTACGGCATGGTCTTCATCGATAATCGAATTTTTGCAATCAAGCGAATACCATTTACCCCTTAAACACATGCTGAATTGGTGTTGGTGTTTTGGTTTCGATTGACCCGGAAGGAGATCAACCGTAAAATATTCTTCGATTCGATTTAAGAATTCATTCTCAGATAGACCATTCAATCCTTTTATCAACCTATTGAATTCCAGGATCTTCATTTTTTCTTCATCGATAAGATAAGCAAGAAAATAATCTTCATTCGGAAATCTGCCATTATTATTGGTTTCTCTCATCTTTTTCAGACCAGCCGAAGAAGCAGAGCGATGATGGCCATCAGCAATGTATAAAGCTTCAATCTTTTCAAATGAACCTTGAATCTTTTTAGTTTGCTCTTCAGACAAAACCCAAAGCTCATGTTTTATTCTGTCAGTCGTCGTGAATTCATATTCAGGTCTACCTGAAGTATATTCAGTTAATAATGAATCTATCTCATTGTTATGCGGGTAGGATAGAAGAACAGGCTCTGCGTTGAATCCAACAATATCAAGGTAAGTGGTGAACATCTGTTCGCGTGAAGTAAGTGTTGCTTCGTGCTTTTTGATCAGATCTTTATTGTATTCATCAATGCTCGCTCCACAAACAATGCCGGTGAATTCATGACCTTCTTTCGTCTGCTTGTATATATATAGGTGGTTCTGGTCATCCTGTTTTAAGATGCCTTCTTTTAGAAAATCCTGATATCTATCTTTGACGTGTTCAAATCGTTCCGGAGAATTGGGCTTTGTTTTTTTCGCAGCACCGAATTCCGGATTGATTATATGCAGGAAAGTAAAGGGATTGTCTTCCAGCTTAGCCTTCAGCACGTTCTTCTTGTATGAATAATAGGGACGAGTCGCGACTAAGTGTACTTTGTCTCTTACTGGTCGAACCGCTTTGAATGGGATGATCTTGCTCATGATTGAATACAAAAATAGGGATGAAATCATCCCTATTACAAGAATATTAAAAATTCATGGATTAACCGAACTGACTAATGATCTGAGCGGCTAATTCTTCACCGATCCTGTCTTGAGCTTCCAGTGTTGCTGCTCCAATGTGCGGAGTACAAGCAATTTTAGGATGACTCAAAAGTTCCATTCTTGGATTTGGTTCATTCTCAAAAACATCCAGAGCAACCGCAGCAACTGTTCCATTGTCCAGAGCAGCGATCAGGTCAGTTTCATTGATCACTCCACCACGCGCGGCATTCACAATGCGAACACCTTTCTTCATCATTGCAAACTCCTTCGCAGAGATAACTGCGCTTCCATCTGCTTGCTTAGGTACGTGTAATGAGATGAAATCAAGGTTACCGATGACAGCGCTCAAATCATTGGTTGGAGTAATCTCAATATCCACTTCAATATTGTTTCCAACAGGAACTTTAACAGTTACTGGGGTTGTGAACTGATCGACAGCAATTACATTCATACCGCATCCAAGTGCATATGAAGCAAGGTTTTGTCCAATTCTTCCGAAACCGATGATACCGATTGTCTTTCCTCTAAGTTCAACACCTTTTCCATAATTCTTTTTGAGGACAGAGAAGTCTCCTGTCTCCATGTTCTTATATGAATCGTATAGAAATCTTGACAGTGCGAACATATGGCCGATTACAAGCTCTGCTACAGATTGAGATGAAGATGCGGGAGTGTTGATAACTGTTAGACCCTTTTCTCTTGCATAGGCTACATCAATATTGTCCATTCCAACACCACCACGACCAATTAGTTTAAGTCCTGGACACGCATCGATAATGTCTTTTCGAGCAGTTGTGGCACTTCTAACCAACAACATTTCAATATTTTCTGAATTGATATAATTGATAAGATCGTTTTGATCTACCTTATCCGTTATTACTGTAAATCCAGCTTCCTCTAACTTTATTTTTCCTACGGCAGAAATTCCGTCGTTTGCTAAGATCTTCATTTGTATTATCCGTTTGTTCTTGTGAATTCTTTCATAACGTCTACAAGTACTTTCACACTTTCTAATGGAAGTGCGTTGTACATTGAAGCTCTGTAACCTCCTACAGATCTGTGACCAGGAAGTCCAACGATTCCTGCTTCCTTCCACATTTTGTCGAATGCCTCAGCATTAGCGCCTTCCTGTAATGTAAACGTAACATTCATGTTTGATCGATCCTCGTTAGCCGCAAAGCCGTTGAATAAAGGATTGCTATCGATTTCTTTATAAAGAAGATCTCCTTTCGCATTGTTTGCTGCTTCGATGGCTGCAACACCTCCGTTGGCCAAAAGGTGGCGAAGGTTAAGCATTGCTACATATACTGAAAACACCGGTGGAGTATTCAACATTGACTCCTTTTCAACCTGAGGCTTAAGGTCAAGATAGGTAGGCATAAATGCTGATGTCGATTTGCCCAGGATCTCATCCTTGATAATGTACAAAGTCGCTCCCGCAGGACCTAGGTTTTTCTGTGCTCCTGCATAGATCAGATCAAAGTCTGCGACTTTGATCTCTTTAGAGAAAATATCCGAAGACATATCACAAACTAAAGGAAGATCTGTTTTTGGGAATTCCTTGAATTGTGTACCGTAAATAGTATTGTTTGACGTAAAGTGGATGTAATCCGCATCAATCGGAACAGCATATCCTTTGGGGATGTATGAAAAACCTTTGCCTTCAGATGATGCGAAAACATTTACATCGACACCTACTTTTTTAGCTTCCTTGATAGCTCCAGAAGCCCATGTTCCGGTATTTATGTATCCAGCCTTCTTTTTATCTCTCATCATATTCAAGGCTGCAATTGTAAAGCCAAGTGTAGCTCCACCCTGAAGATAAACGATTGAATATCCGGCAGGCACATTAAGAGCCTTTTTAACAAGGTCCATTGCTTCGTCCATTACAGCGACAAAATCTTTGTGTCTGTGAGAAACTTCGAGGATCGATAGACCATTAAAATCCAAAACTGCTTGGGCAGCTTCTTTGAAAACATCCTGAGGTAAAATACAGGGTCCGGCTCCAAAGTTGTGTTTCATGTTGTTTACTATTTTATTGTGGTACAAAGTTCAAAATAAATCTGAGTGAGGAACTAACAAAAGGAATATGTTTTCCTCAATTTTCAGTTAAAAAAAAAGCTGTCGGTCGACAGCTTTTAATATATTATTTTTCAGTTTTCTTAGTGGTCGTTTTCTTTGCGGCCGGTTTCTTTGCTGCTGTTGTTTTTGCCTTAGGCTCAGCTTTGGCAGTTGTTTTTTTCGCGGCTGTCTTCTTTGCTGCCGGTTTCGCATCAGCAGCTTCTTTTTTAACTGCAGGTTTAACTGCTACGGGAGTAGATTTCTTTTTTGGGCGGGTATTTCCGTATGATCCCATTGATCTTTTTCCTTTCGCTGTTTTTTTATCTCCTTTTCCCATTTCAGTTGGTTTTTATTATGAATGAACAAAAATCGTTTTCAAGTGATACAAAGATATTATTCTTTTTCAAATAATCGTTTACGTATTTCGTCTTCAAGCGCTTGACCTCCATTAAGAATGCTTCTGCACCATTGCAACTTTAGCGAGCGTTGTTCTTCTTCAGTTAATTTCCAGTTAAGACTAAATTGCTCCAACCTTTCTCGAATTGTATTCAATACTATAGCCACCGATACTGAGATGTTAAAGCTTTCAGTAAATCCGTACATTGGAATGGAAACGAAATGATCTGCCATTTCGATCACTTCCTCAGATATTCCTCTTCGTTCAGTTCCAAATACGAAAGCTACCGGTTTGGAAAGGTCAATATCATTAATCGTGTTTGCTTTGGTATGTGGTGTTGTTGCAATGATATTGTAACCTTTGCTTTTTAGACTATTTAGGCAGCTCACTGTAGGGTTTTCTTCAGAGTAATTGAACATATCGACCCATCTTCCAGCACCTCTTGCGATTTCACGTTGTACTTTATAGGTGTTATCTTTCTCGATGATGTGCAATTCCTGAATCCCGAAGCAATCACAAGTTCTTAGGACTGCGGAAGCATTGTGCTCCTGATAAATATTTTCGAGCACCACCGTGACATGCCTTGTTCGGTCTGCGGCAATTCGATCGAACATTTCTCGTTTATTTTCAGTAATCAGATCGTAAAGTTCTTTTAATACAAGTTCTTCTCTGTCCATCATAGCCCATAAAAACAAAAGGGGCCAAAGGCCCCTTTAAATTCCAATTCAGAATCGAATTAGTTAACTTTTCCAGAAAGTTCAGCGCCAGCTTTGAAACGTACAACGTTCTTAGCAGCGATTTTGATTTCTTTTCCAGTTTGTGGGTTACGTCCCGTTCTAGCAGCTCTTTTAGAAACTGAGAAAGATCCGAATCCAACTAGAGAAATACGATCACCTTTTTTCAAAGCTGCAGCTGCAGCGTTAACAAAT
>JALRFI010000126.1 GCA_023253775.1 Crocinitomicaceae bacterium | reverse complement strand
TCTTCCTTCTGACGGTGTGCTTAATCTGCTGATCAATCTCAGCAAAGTAGATTTACCGGCTCCGTTTTTACCTATCAATCCGATCCTGTCGCCATCATTGATCTGTAATGAGACATTTTGAAATAAAAATCCCTGCGGAAGGAATACTCCCACATTCTCCAAGTTTAACATGGATCAAAGATACAAAGCGAAAACTGCATAAATAAAAAAGCCCCGGAAATAAATCCAGGGCTTTCAATATCACCAGATCTGATTAGAAACTCCAAACATCATGTTCGATGGTACGTATTTCTTCTTTGATCTTGTCAGATTCCATCAAAGCATCAACTCCAGTTCTAAAACTGTCGACCTTTCGGTCATAAACGTTACTTGCTTTATAAATGGTACTACTGAATCTTCTTTTCCAGAAAAGGTCGTCAAAAGACATCCACTGAGCATCGTTCTTATCGTTATACACGAAATAGTTATTGAAAACGAATCTACAGTGAGGGAAATATAACCAGAACAACTCTTCCATTCCAGTAATACTTTTTTGTCCACCTGGTGTCTCTTCCATTTTATATACAACTGGCGCAATTGCAAGAATTCTCACATCTAATAATGATCTTTCCTTGTCAAAGAACCAGTCTTCTTTGACACGATATTGTACGATATCCTTAGAGGTATACCACATAGTATCTTGTGGAGGATAAACGAACTCTTCAGTACCATCAGGGTTAACCTTTACCAATGGATCTCCAAATTCATCAGTCAATGGAACATCGGACTGAGGCCCTAAATAACCAAAGAAATAAACCAGCTTCTCACGATAAGCTGAATCACTATAAAAATTAAGTCCTGGTTGTGGATCAACTGGATATTTCAGCTGGTCTCCATCTCTTTCACCAAATACATTGTATGGATTATAAGGTGAAAACAATCTGATATCTCCATTCAACACGTGGTTACGGATTACTGTCCACAAGCTCCAACGAGTCGCATTTCTAATCCATCTTCCTTCAAGAGTGATTTCATCGAAAGGATAATACAAATTGTGATTGATCTTTTCGCGCAAGTCTATATACTGCCAAACACGCTTACTCCAAATCACATCTGCTTCACGCACATATTCATATGGGATCAAACGCTTTGTTGGAATATGCTCCGCAATATAAACCCCATCTACGATACCATCTGTAGGAACGTTCACTGGCCCCCCGTTGAGTTCTTCCAACTGGGCCATTGATCCCCAAGATAGGCATACAACCGCCGCACTTAACAATAGACTTTTCATATTCACTCTTTTTTAATTCTTATAGTGTAAAGGCACCACCTTTCTTACGTACGATTCCGTCTGGACCTACAACAGTTGTCATAAATCCGATAACAGAACCTGGCTTCGCCTGCTTCAACAAAGACATTGCCGCTCCGTCAAGCTGGTTTCCTGACCCTTTTGGTGGCGCACCAGGTGCTCCAGGGATAGAAAGTTCCCAAGACTTGATCGTAAATGACGCATTCAATGGAATTTCAGGCGGATATTTTGCAAATAATCTTGTTTCATTTCTTGAACCTTTTTCTCCATCCTTGGATGCACCCCAGTACAGTGATGGATCTGGTAGGCGAGAAACACGGAACTTGAATGATCCTAGAGAAACAGTTTTATTTGTTACAGAGCTCTTTCCAGAAACTGTAATAGAACACTCTCTTCCTTTAGCTGGGCTTCCTATCCAACCAGTACCAGATTTTGTCAGTGAAACCCCACTTCCTGAAAGTACAGTTTGGTCGTATCCCGAAGCAACGGCATCGATTTTATTAGGATATCCAATGTACAATACATTCAATTCAGGTAGGGATACTGTTCCCATTGGCTTCATGATCTTAATGTTCTTCTCCCAAGGCAAGGTCTTTGGAATACCTGACTTATTCTTGATTGTGATCTCACCTTTAAGTGTCATTTCTGCACCACCAGAAGCTTTGGTTTTAACATAACCCTTACCATCCTTGACCTCTGAGATCTTAGCACCATTGAATGTTACCTCAGGTTGCTTGTCACTGTCATAAGCGGCCATAAGGACCTGAACTTCGATTTCGTCTCCTTGGTTTGCAATTTCAGGACCGTAAGCAAGAGCCATGATCTTGTTGAAAGAGTATTCACCTCCACCAACACGACTTCTGATCAATGAAACAGCGTCTGCTCTTGCAGTAAGAATTTCTTTCTGCATTGAAGACAAAGATGCAAGCGCCGCTACTGAAGGAGAATGGTCAAAAGTTTTACCAATCCAATGCACACCAGGCACTTCATGAACTTCCGATTTCTCCATTTTAGACAATCCCATATAGATCTTGGCTATTGCCTCTTTATCATCCATATTGACGTTAGCAGCGTCAATAGCTTTCTTTATCTTAACCTGTAAGTCTGGAAAATCCTTCCAATCATTAATTTTTGGATCTTTAAAGTAAAATTTCTTTTGACCTTTTTCTACAATTACAGATCCTGCAATCAATTCTGTGAGCTCTCCACGATACTTGTTGTAGCTTTCCCATAACTCCATTCCTCTACCAACTGGTTTAGTAATGTCCTCATTGATTCCCATGACCAACATTGGTTCATCATACTTGTCCTTACCACTTACATGATCAAGGTGCATGCGTGTAGGCTTCAACGGTGATTTTGCATCGTAGGCCTTGAAAATAATTGATTCAGGTGTACCCACCGTGGTTACATCTTCACCACATGCAGAAAGAATCTCGATCTTGATATCGTCAATCAATTTAATTCTTTCCGCAGTGATCTTATCAATCTTTTCAACGGTTTCCATTAGTTTAGACGCCTTCTTTTGAAGATCCGGCTGAGTCTTATCCTGAGATACTTCTCTAAGGTCAAAGTATTTTTCCTGGCCTCTTGCAAATTCATTTTCATTCGCTACCTGGATGTTCTCTTCGATCGCTACGAAAGCGTCAAGAATAGACTTAGATACGTTAAGTGCCAGAAGAGCGGTAAGTACTAGGTACATCATACCGATCATCTTCTGTCTAGGGGTTTCTTTTCCTCCTGCCATGTTCTAATAATTTTTATTGGTTAACAATAAAATCTCATTCAATTAACAGATTATCCTCTGTTGATTGACATAGCCTTCAACATATTTCCGTAAACTGTGTTCAGATCAGTCAAATTCTTAGACAACATTGCCATGTTTTCTTTATATAGTCTGGTGTCTTCAGCCGAATCAGAAAGATTCTTCATCATGTCAACTACTTGAGCCTGGAATTTCTCCGTAGCCTCAAGATGAGCAGAAGACCCTTTTAATTGAAGTTCGTATACGTTGTTAAGGGCAGACAGATTTTTAGATACTTTCTGCATTTGTTCTCCGAATGACTCGCCATCTTTGGCATCAGAAGTCATTCCTGCAATAGATACAGATGCCCTTTCATAAGCGTCAGAAAGAGACGATACCTTATCTGAAGCAGCCTGCAAGCTACTCACATAAGAATCAGTCGCTGCCGCTGCAGTTGTTACGCCTGATAGTTGCTGAGCATTGTCGCCTAATCTTCTCATTCCGTCACCAAGACGTCCTATGAGTTCACCATCAATTTTTGCTTCTTCAAGCATTTTATCCAATTGATCCGTAATACCTTTTGGTTTACCACCTTTTGCCACTGCTGAATGATCGAGCTCATCAGAATGTCCTAAAGCTAATTCAGGATATACCAATTCCCAATTTGGGTCTTCATGTATAGGTTCAAATGCTGAGAAGATGAAGATCAATGCTTCAGTACTCAGACCGATGATAAGCATCAATGATGCACCTGGCCAGTGTTGGATTTTAAATAGGGCTCCAACGATTACGACTGCAGCTCCAAATCCATACAACTTGGACATAAATTTTTTCCATCCTTTACTTCCTGGTTTCATAGTTTTCCTTGTTTTTTGGTTTTAAATTTAACGTACTACTTAATTGTTGTTTGTTGCATTCTTAGCGAAGTTGAATATCGCTTCGAATTTCTTCACCACCTTCCCTTGAGAAATCGCGTCCTCCTCTTCCTAGGTGTGTCATTACGTTTCGCATTCCAACGTAAGACTTGGCTGTATCTTGGTACTCGTATGTGCGAGTCGAGTTTTGCAGGTAGTAACCAATGTCTTTCCATGATCCACCACGAATAACTTTACGCTTCATTGAAGGTGGATCCCAATCCATTGCATCATATCTATATTCAGTATTCAAATCATGAGAGAACTCATACATTGATTCATCATATGCAGTTTCGCACCACTCAGCTACGTTACCTGCCATACAATACAATCCCCAACCGTTCGGGTTGTATGAGAAGATTTTAACAGTGTGAAAACCACCATCTTCAAAATAACGACCCCGCATTGGCTTAAAGTTTCCAAGGAAACATCCTGCCTCATTTCTAATGTAAGGACCACCCCAAGGGTACTGAGATAAATTCAAGTCACCACGAGAAGCTCTTTCCCATTCAGCTTCAGTAGGCAAACGGAAATCATTTACAAAGAGATCTCCCATGGCAACCAACCAGTTGTTCAATAACTGTGTTCTCCAAACAGCAAATGCCTTTGCCTGTACCCAAGTGATACCTACCACAGGATAGTTGTCATAAGCAGGGTGCCAGAAATACATGTTTGTCATTGGATCATGGAAAGAGTATGTGAAATCTCTCACCCAACAAAGTGTATCCGGATAAACGTTGATGATTTCATCAATAATGAATCTCTGACGATTCTCATGTCCCCTGATTGAATTGTTTTGACCTTTTTTATTGAAATATCCCATATCTAAATCCTGACCTTGAGGCTCACCAGTAAACGGATGATCTGGGGTATTTAATTCACGATGTTCATCAACGACCTTATTACCTTCATTGTCATATCCATTTGGAATTACATTTATTCTACCGCGCCTAGCAGCTTCTCGGTAGTCAATCCAAAAATAACGGAACATCAATTTACGTGGATCAATTTCTCTTCTCTTGTAGTATCTCTCCGGTTGAGGATAGTACATATCAGCGAGAATGGGAACAATCTCTTCGTCGTAATAATCAAAACGACGGTCCCAATTCAAAGCAAAAATAGAGCGATTTAATTCACGGTCAGATGGATCGTAATCAACATATTCCAATGCCCCTTCATCAAAATACCTTTCCTGATAATTGATAAATCTTTGAGCAGACTCGTCCTCTTCAAGACCAAGGTAAATCTTCTCACGGGCAATCGAATCCCTGACCCACTCCACAAACTGACGGTATTCATTATTTGAGATCTCCGTTTGGTCCATGTAGAAAGCCTGCACAGAAACAGTCTTTGAACGAGTCTGATGCAAGAATGGGACATCCAGATCATTCTCCCCCATGTTGTAGGAACCTGACGGGACGTAGACCATACCCAGAGGGATCTCAGGGTAATATACTGGCCTCCCCAAAGCACCAGTAAGATGTCCAGTTCTTGTACTACAAGACGCTAAAAGAACACCTATTAATCCAACAAAAAATAATTTTTTCATTCTACCTCTTTTATTTCTACTTCCGGATACTACATTAACATTCTACAGGATCAATATGTCAGTATAACGGAATATTTTCCAAAATGGTTACAAAGATTGTAAAAAAAAACTTACAACCATCTCGGATGTTTCGATTTTTGAATCGGAGGTGGCGGCAAGAAGTAGCAATACTTCAAAACAACCTCATGTGAACCTCTCGAAATACCTGATAACTTATGAGTGTTAACATCATAAGAATAACCCACAGTAAAGTTTGGAATCGGAGAACATCCTAAAACCAAAGATATCGCATCTGAGCTCCGGTACAATAACCCTCCATATACGCCATTCAACATCTGAGCGTACATGTATCGAACCATAACATCCGCTTGGAATTTCACAAGTTCAGTTTTTAATAGAACTTGAGCGTCAATATCCCCAGGCCCGATCTGAGAGAACTTTTTACCTCCCATTATATAATAGTGTCTTTTCGTCTGATATTGGTAATCAACACCTCCAACACTTTGCTTGAGCAATGTTTCACTCAAGTGAGTAGAAGACAATCCAAAATAGTAATCAGAT
>JALRFI010000117.1 GCA_023253775.1 Crocinitomicaceae bacterium | reverse complement strand
AAAAAAAGAGGGAGCAATTGCTCCCTCTTTTTTTTCTTAATATCCCATTATTTCTTTAACGGCATTTTTAAACCTTTCCTGTGGAAGAAATTGTGCTTCCAGAGGCACGGCAAATGGAACTGCAGTATCTAAAGATGCAATTCGTTTCACTGGTGCATCCAAGTCAGCGAAACAATTTTCAGTGATCAAGGCCGCAACTTCTCCACCAATTCCACCTGTCATGCAGTCTTCATGCAAAACGATTACCCTTCCAGTTTTTCTAACAGCACTATAAATAGCCTCCACATCCAACGGAAGCAAAGTTCTCAGATCAAGAATCTCAAATGAGATCTCAGGATTTTCTGCAGCAACCTCTTGAGCCCACAATACTCCCAGGCCATAAGTAATTACCGCAAGATCAGTACCGCTATTCACGGTTCTTGCCTTTCCGATCTCAACAGTATAGTAATCATTAGGAATTTCCTCCTTGATACTTCTATACAAATACTTATGCTCAAAAACCATCACAGGATTTGGATCCTCGATAGCGGCATTGATCAAACCTTTAGCATCAAACGGCGTGCTTGGATAAACGACTTTCAAACCAGGGGTATGGACAAACCATGCTTCATTGCTTTGTGAATGATATGGCCCAGCAGCTGTTCCAGCTCCAGTTGGCATTCGAACAACAACATCTGCATTTTGCCCCCATCTCCAGTGGATCTTAGCAAGGTTATTCACAATTTGGTTAAAACCACACGTAACGAAGTCAGCAAATTGCATTTCAACCACCGCTTTCATTCCAGAAATCGAGAGACCTAATCCTGCACCTACAATTGCAGACTCACAAAGTGGAGTATTACGAACTCTACTTTTACCAAAAAGATCAACAAATCCTTCAGTAACTTTGAATGCCCCGCCATATTCAGCTATATCTTGTCCCATTAACACAAGATTCGGATATTTCTCCATGGATTGCTTCAATCCATCCTGCACGGCATCAATAAATCTCTTTTCAGATGTCTCACCCTGGGCTGTAACAACAGTTTGCTGAAATGGAGCATACATATCATTTAACTCTCTTTCCAGGGAAGCTTCAATAGCAGGCTCCGCCTGAGCGGCATCAAAACCTTTCTGAATTTCCTCTTTGATCTGCTTTTTCAAAGCAGCCTCATTTTCGTCAGTCAGTATCCCCTCTTCTTTCAAGAATAATTCAAAGTTCATTACAGGATCCTGCTTTGACCATTCATCTTGAAGTCCTTCAGGATAATATTTGGTCCCAGACGCTTCTTCATGTCCTCTCATTCTAAAGGTCATCAGCTCAAGAATATACGGCTTTGGATCTTTTCTTATTTCATCATTTATCTTTCTGACCGTACGAATGACATCCAGAATGTTGTTTCCATTCACCTGAATCGCATTCATTCCATAACCAATTCCTTTATCAATAAATTGCTTACATCGAAATTGTTCAGATGAAGGAGTTGAAAGTCCCCATCTGTTATTTTCAATGGCAAAGATCACAGGTAGATCCCATACAGAAGCAACATTCAAAGCCTCATGAAAGTCTCCTTCCGAGGCCCCACCATCACCTGTAAATACGATTGTAGATTTCTTCTGATCCTTTATAACAGAGGAAAGCGCTATCCCATCAGCTATTCCTAACTGTGGTCCAAGATGAGAGATCATCCCCACAATTTTATGTTCTTGAGTACCGAAGTGAAACGAACGATCTCTTCCTTTTGTAAAACCAGACATTTTCCCCTGGAATTGTGCAAATAATCTTTCTAGAGGAATATCTCTTGTTGTGAATACTCCCAAATTACGGTGCATAGGAAGTATATACTCATCTCGATCCATCGCATAAGCGCATCCAACTGAAATCGCTTCTTGTCCCCATCCGGAAAACCATTTTGTAATCTTTCCCTGACGAAGTAGGATCAACATCTTTTCTTCGATAAGACGCGGTCTCAAAAGAGTCTCATAAATCTTCAGTAATTCTTCATTGTCAAATCCTGCTCGATCGAATTCAATATGCCGTTTTTCTAAAACTTCCATTGTAATAATTTAAAGTACAAAACTAAGTAATTCACCATTCTGAAAGGGAAATGTTAAAAAAAAAGCCTGTCCAAAGACAGGCTTCAATATTTGTAAGTAGTTCATTAAACCAATCCCTGATCAATCATCGAATCAGCAACCTTAACAAACCCTGCAACATTTGCTCCCTTTACATAGTCAATTGTTCCATCTTCGCGCTTTCCGTATTTAACACAAGCCTCATGGATAGAAACCATAATGCCATGTAATCTTTGATCAACTTCTTCAGATGACCATGAAAGACGCAGTGAGTTTTGTGACATTTCCAATCCTGAAGTTGCCACACCACCAGCGTTAGATGCTTTTCCAGGAGAGAAAAGTACTCTAGCAGCCTGGAAAACTTCAATTGCTTCAGGTGTTGATGGCATGTTCGCTCCTTCTGCAACACACTTTACACCATTCGAAACAAGAACTTTGGCCTCATCACCATTCAATTCGTTCTGTGTAGCACATGGAAGAGCGATATCACACTTCACTTCCCACGGACGTTTACCGGGAACGAATTTCGCTGAAGGGTATTTCGCAATATATTCTGAGATACGACCTCTTTTCACATTCTTTAGCTCCATAACGAAAGCAAGCTTCTCTGCGTCGATGCCGGCTTCATCATAGATATATCCTTCAGAATCTGAAAGGGTTACCACCTTCGCTCCTAATTGTGTAGCTTTTTCACAAGCATACTGCGCAACGTTTCCAGAACCAGAAACTGTGACGATCTTTCCCGAGAAGGAATCACCTTTCATAGAAAGCATTTCTTTAGCGAAATAAACAGTTCCATATCCAGTTGCTTCAGGACGAATCAAAGAACCACCCCAATTTCTTGCCTTTCCAGTAAGAACCCCTGTGAATTCGTTTCTAATTCTTTTGTATTGACCAAACATATAACCGATCTCACGACCACCAACACCGATATCTCCAGCAGGAACGTCAGTATCAGCGCCAATATGACGAGAAAGTTCAGTCATGAAGGACTGACAAAACTTCATCACTTCGTTATCTGATTTTCCTTTAGGATCGAAATCTGAACCTCCTTTACCTCCTCCCATTGGAAGGGTTGTCAATGAGTTTTTAAAGATTTGCTCGAATCCCAAGAATTTCAGGATCGAAAGATTCACTGAAGGGTGGAATCTTAATCCTCCTTTGTATGGTCCAATAGCAGAGTTGAATTCAACTCTATATCCTCTGTTCACCTGCACCTTTCCGTTGTCATCCAACCAAGGAACTCGGAAAATGATGGTCCTTTCTGGCTCAACAATTCGGTCAAGGATTTTTGCTTCCTTATACTTCGGAGTTTCTTCAATTAACGGAATTACAGCCTCCGCAACTTCATGAACAGCCTGCAAAAATTCAGGCTCATGTCCATTTTTCGCTTTCACACGATCCATGAAAGCATCAATCTCAGCTTGGTATTTAGTAGACATACGTTTGTATTTTTATCAACGCGACAAATGTATATATTTTTTAAACCTCAGAAAGCTTTTTGAAAAATATGTTTAAAATCCCTAAATATTCAAGGAAATGGCATATTTATTCAATGTAAAACGTTTTCTTTCAATTCTTGAATTTCTTGATGTAAATTTGTTTTAATTATAGGCAACCTTGACATCAATTTATTCGTTAAGGGAACAAGACTTAGAAGTTACTTATGAAAAAAACATTTTTTACGCAGTTTTTTGTTTTCACATCATTGATCCTTTCTGCACAAGCTTTGCCTCCGGTAACGTTGTGTCTTGGAGAAGATGCTACAGTATGTCAAGGTCAGCCAGTGACTATTAATAACTGTGGCTCTTTAGGAGCTGGTGTTTATTTGAATGCTCCAACGAACGTTACTCTTTGGGATGATAACTATTCAGGAGTTATCAATATTGGTTTCACTTTTAATTTCTATGGAAACAATTATAATCAATTAGTTATAGGATCAAATGGATTATTATCTTTTGATTTAGCTAAAGCGAATGGTTATTGTGCATGGGCACTTGGGGGCGCTGGCACTGTTCCTGGTCCATTTGCGGACTATCGTAACGCAACTATGGGTTGCTATATGGATATCAATCCAGGAGTAGGTGGCCAGGTTCAATATCAAACGATAGGAACAGCGCCAAACCGTAAATTTGTCGCTCTTTACAAGGAAATTCCTATGTTTTCTTGCGGGGGATGTGCTTATTTCGGAATAATACTTTACGAAACTTCGAACATTGTTGAATATCATATTGGTGATAAACCTAATTGTAATTCATGGAATGGAGGATTAGCCGTTCAAGCAACAGAGAATGCAGGCACTCCGATCATTGGGCACTTTACACCAGGAAGAAACAACCAACAATGGTTTACTAATCAAGACGGAAAACGATATACGCCAACAGCACCGAATAACACAATGGCCTATACTATAACTACGGTTCCATACGCCTTAATTTCATCTCCCGGTACAAATTTGGCTTGGGGTAATACTTTAGGTCAAACATTTCCATACAATAATGGAGTATTGAATGTAACAACTGTCCCTCCGGGTACGACTGGATATTTTGTAACAGGAACAGCTTGCGGTGCAAATATTGGATCCATCACCCAAGATACAACTTGGCTCACTCGCGTAAATTCGGCTGTTTCCGCAACTTCGACACCTGACATTTGTAGCAGTGGAATTGGAACTGTTACAGCAAATCCCACGACGGGTATTCCGCCTTTTACCTATAGTTGGCCATCATTGGCAGCAAGCAGTCAAACAGTCAATAATGTATCTGCGGGCACATACACTGTGAGTATGGTTGATGGGAACGGTTGTCCTTCAACGGCGTCAGTTACTGTTGGTGATACACCTGCTTCTTTTTCTGGTTCTACAACTGTTGTTAGTTGCCCTGGAGGAGCAGATGGAACTGCGTTTGCAGAAATGATTCCTCCATTGGGAACGATCACCTATTCTTGGGATGACCCTAATAATCAAACTACTCAAACAGCAACAGGTCTTGCAGCAGGAAATTATATCTGTACTATAAACTCCACGGTAGGATGCGTTGGAACTGTTAATCTTACAGTTTCAGAAATCCCCGGAATGATAGGTACCATATTAGATCAAACGGATGTTTCATGTAACTCAGGAAATGATGGAATGATCCAAATTGGTGTTACTCAGGGTACTTCCCCTTACTCATACAATTGGAATAACTCCTCTTCAACTGCCAATATTGCGAACGATCTTTATGTAGGAGATCATACTGTGACTATCACGGATGCAAACGGGTGTGTAATTACTGTTGAC
>JALRFI010000076.1 GCA_023253775.1 Crocinitomicaceae bacterium | reverse complement strand
AAAAAACATTGCTCAATTTGAAAAATCACATGGTTCAAAACAGCACGACCATGTGATTTGTACTGATACTGGCGAGGTGATCGAGTTCTGTGATCCGAGGATTCAGCATATAAAATCAACCATCGAAGAAGTTTTTGGAGTGCAAATCCAACATCATTCTCTTTATTTCTATGGAGTCCGTAACAAAAATCAAGGCGAAGAGTAATGAATTTAAAGATCAACAGTGAAAAGCACTCAAATGTGCAGGTCATTTCATTTTCAGGAAAGATTCTTTCGGACTCCGACCTGGAAAAGCTAAATGAGCAAGGATTGATCCAATCTTCAAAACTTGTGTTCGATTTAAGTGAATTAACTCATATCAATTCGAATGGGATCAATTTTATAGTGAAAAACCTCACACGAAGCAGAATTGAAAATGGAGAACTTATTCTTTGTGGATTAGGGGGCAATGTCCAAAAAATATTCGAGCTGTCAAAAGTGAACAGCTTGTTCACCATTTTCGACTCAAAAAATGAATCAATAAACTATTTCAGTAAATAATGAAAGTAGACGTATTATTAGGATTACAATGGGGTGACGAAGGAAAAGGAAAGATCGTAGATGTTCTTACCCCCCAGTACGATATCATTGCTCGTTTCCAGGGTGGGCCGAATGCAGGCCATACACTTGAATTTGAGGGAATCAAGCATGTTCTTCACACGATTCCTTCTGGAATTTTTCGTGAGGGTGTTATTAATCTGGTAGGAAATGGTGTAGTTATCGATCCTGTGATTTTTCAGAAAGAACTTGAGAAACTGGCGCCTTTCAATATTGACATCAAAAGCAGATTGCTGATTTCGAAAAAGGCACACTTGATTCTTCCAACGCATCGTTTGCTTGACGCTGCTTCAGAAAATTCAAAAGGCAAAAACAAGATCGGCTCTACACTGAAAGGAATTGGACCGACGTATATGGACAAAACAGGAAGAAACGGTCTACGAGTTGGGGATATTTTCTCTGATAACTTCAAGGAAAAATATGATTCACTCGTTGAAAAACATGTCGGCATCCTAAAGCATTACCAAGGTTTTGAGTACAGTTTGCAAGAACTTGAAGGTCCCTGGATGGAAGGCATTGAAACACTGCGTCAACTTACGGCTGTTGATAGTGAGCACTATTTAAATGAGGCGATCAAATCTGGGAAAAAGATCCTTGCTGAAGGAGCTCAAGGAACCATGCTAGACATTGACTTTGGAACTTATCCATTTGTTACCTCTTCGAATACTGTGACCGCAGGTACGTGCACAGGATTGGGTGTTGCTCCAAACAAAATTGGCAAAGTGATCGGTATTTTCAAGGCATATTGTACAAGGGTCGGTAGCGGACCCTTCCCAACTGAATTGGATGATGAGGTTGGAGAATTGATCCGTAAAGAAGGACATGAATTTGGGGCAACAACAGGTAGGCCTCGTCGTTGTGGATGGATCGATATACCACAGCTGAAATATGCGATCATGATCAATGGTGTAACAGAGCTTTCGATGATGAAGGCTGACGTACTTGGTTGTTTTGAAAGTATCAAAGCTTGTACACATTATATCATTAATGGAGAAAAAGTAGATTATTTCCCATTCGATATAAACGATACAGAGGTATTTCCCGTTTATGAAGAACTTCCAGGTTGGAACAGTGATCTAACTAAGCTTACTGAATTGGATCAATCACCGAAGGCTTTGACAGATTATGTGAAATATCTGGAACAAAAATTGGAAGTGCCGATCACTGTAGTTTCAGTCGGACCGGATAGAAAACAAACACTAACGAAAGAAGTACCTCAGGTAATTTGATCAATAAAAATTTCCATATCGTAAAACTTGCGCTTATTGTATTAAGCGCATTTTTTTTGAATCCAGACAAGGGTATCTCTCAGAGTTCGATATTGGAATTAATGCCAGGCTCTGAAAAATTGGGCTATGACGAAAAGACCGGGGCCCATCGTTTGGTTGGTACAGTAAACTTTAAGTATCAGGGAAATACGATGTATTGTGATTCAGCGCATTACTTTGATAAGACTCAGATCGTTAAAGCATACGGTAATGTCCATATTACAAAAGATGACATCAATCTCTATTGCGATTCACTGCATTACAATGGAAAACTCAAAAGAGCAAAGCTCTGGGGACACGTTCGCGTGAGAGATCTTGAATACAAACTTACAACAGACACACTCGAATATGATGCAAAAAAAGGATTAGGGATTTATCGTCATGGTGGAAAGATTGAGAGTATCACCTCGTCAGAGGTTCTAACCAGCAGAACAGGATATTTTTATCCCGAAACCAGAAGTTTCACTGTTGGTGGGAAAGTGAAATATACGAATGATCAAGTGACGATGACAACAGATACACTTCGTTACAGCTATCAGGAGCAAAAGACCTATTTCTATGGTCCTTCAAGGATAAAAAAAGATACTGTATTAATCGAGTGTGAAAGAGGTTGGTTCAATGTAAATACAGAAGAATCCTTCATTCACAAAAATGCAAAAGTGACGAATGGCCCGGAGATTTTATCTGCCGATACCATACATTACATTTCACAGGAAGGAATAACAAAAGCCTTTGGAAATATTTGTTTCACTGATACGACTGAGGGAAATACCTTTTATGGACAAAAAGGATATAGTGCCGAAAAGGATCATTATTTCAGGATAAACGAAAATGCTGTTGGTCGAAGGATCTCGAAAAATGATACCACCTTCGTGCTTGCCGATACACTTGAGCTATTTGTAGATACTGCAGGGAATGTGAACTTGATCAAAGGGTATCATAATGTATCTATTTTCAATGGACCTACCACCGCTGCATGTGATAGTCTCCTTTTTAACGAAACAGCTGATGTTTTTCATTTATTCCATCAACCCATGGTTTGGCATGAAAATGCTCAGCTCTCTGGCGATACTCTGACCCTATATTTTAAGGATACTATTTTGGACTGGATCCACATCAGAAATAACTCAATTACTATAATGGAAGTAGACTCTGGCTTGTATTATAATCAGATTGGCGGAAAGGAGCTTTTCGCATATTTCAATAATGATAATAACCTTTACAGAGCGGATGTTTCAGGAAATGCCTCAACCATCTTCTTCCCTTTAAAAGAGAAAAATGAAGATTCTGCTTTGATTGTGCAGCGAATCGGTATGAACCGACTGTACTCAAGTGATCTCAAATTCTACTTAGATAGTGGAGAAATTTCGGGAATCACTTATTTTGATCATCCCGACGGTGTTTTCTACCCCATGGATCAGATCAATGAAAAAGAATGGCTTTTGAAAGGTTTCAACTGGTCTCCTGGACTGCGTCCAAGAGAAATCCTAATTGAAAAGTATCGATAGTCAATTAATTAGCTCCTCGTCTGTATCCCAACGAGAAACACTTTTCACCCCTTCGACCTGTTCAAATTTTCGCATTAGCTGCTCAAGATGCTCAGTATCATATACGAGTACTTTGATCTTCCCTTCAAATATTCCATCATCTGTTTCAAAGGAAATAGATCTCATGTTGACATTATGCTGATTGGAGATTATCTCGGTAAGCTTATTTACTAGTCCTAGGGTATCTATACCTGAGATGCGAATCGCCGCAATGCGCTCAATCAACTCCTGAGACTTCCATCTTGATTTGATACAGCGATAGGCCATTTTAGACATCAGATGCTCAGCATTTGGGCAATTATATCGATGGATTTTAATCCCCTCATTGATCGTAATGAAACCGAACACTTTATCTCCAGGTAGTGGATTGCAACACTTAGCCAGCTGGTATTGAATATTCTTAAAGTCTTCTCCGATGATTATCGTGTCGGCCTTGCTTCCCAACTTGGTGTAAATCTGCTTTTCATGTTTCTCCTTCGGAACATTTGATTTCTTTGGAAGTTGGAACATACCATGCTCGGTATCAATATCTCTCAATTTCGATAACTCTACTTTTCCTTTTGCAATGCGTATATAAAGATCGGTAGCTGAGCTAAGACCATAGTGTTTTTCAAGGAAGGAAATATTTTCAGATACAAATCGAATATTGTATTGCTTGAATTTACGCTCCAAAATTTCCTTACCATCCAGTGCAATGAGCTTTTTCTCTTCGTTCAATGAAGACTTGATCTTCTGTTTTGCGCGTGCTGTAACCACAAAACGAAGCCATTCCTCATTCGGTTTTTGTTTAGCTGAGGTAATAATCTCTAACTGGTCTCCATTTTGCAACTGATAACTTAAAGGCACCAGTCGATTATTCACCTTTGCTCCGATGCACTTGTCTCCTATGTCCGTGTGAATATCGTAAGCGAAATCAAGTATCGTGGAACCAGTCGGTAGAACTCTAAGTTCCCCTCTTGGTGTAAAAACATATATCTCGTCATTGAACAAGTTCAGTTTGAACTCATTCACAAAATCCATGGCATTTAGATCGGGATTTTCAAGCAATTCTCTTACTTCAGCTATCCATCTGTCAAATTTACTCTCCTCAGAGTTAGACTCTTTGTATTTGTAATGCGCGGCAAGTCCTTTTTCAGCGATCTCGTCCATCCTTTTGGAACGGATCTGAACTTCAACCCACTTTCCTTGAGGAGACATTACCGTCGTATGCAAAGATTCATAGCCGTTTGCTCTAGGCGTAGATATCCAGTCACGCAATCTGTCTGGGCTTGGCTGATAAAAATCAGTGACAATACTATAGATCCTCCAACAATCCGGTTTTTCTAGTTCTACAGGAGTATCAACAATTATTCGAATTGCAAAAACATCAAAAACTTCTTCAAAAGGAACATCTTTGGAAGACATTTTCCGTTGGATCGAAGAAATCGACTTCGTGCGTGCTTTTATATCAAATACATAGCCTTCTTGAATTAAAGACTCTTTAACGGGGTGAATAAATCGTCGTATGAATCGATTTCTGGCATCCTTGGTAGACTTCAATTTCTCTTCAATGCCATTATAGGTCTCAGGCTCACTGTACATCAATGCCAGATCTTCCAATTCACTTTTAATGGAGTATAATCCAAGACGATGAGCAAGCGGCGCGTAAAGGAATTTGGTCTCTGATGCAATCTTTAATTGTTTGTCTGGCCTCATTGAACCGAGAGTCCTCATGTTGTGAAGTCGATCCGCGAGTTTCACCAAAACTACTCTAAGGTCATCAGAGATCGTCAAGATCATTTTTCTGAAATTCTCAGCCTGAATTGAAGCATTCTCATCAAATACTTCAGGGATTTTTGTCAACCCGTCAATGATGATCCGTACTTTTTTTCCGAAAAGATCTTCAACATCTTGAAGAGTGATGTAAGTATCTTCGACTGTGTCATGCAAAAGAGCGCATGCGATTGCAGTAGCGCCCAATCCCATCTCTTCAGAACAAATTCTTGCTACGGCAATCGGATGATAAATATAGGGCTCGCCAGACTTTCGTCGCATATCCTTGTGGGCTTCAACTGCAACGTCGAACGCCTTACGGATCATTTTCGTATCTTCCCTGTTTCGGTTTTTGACAGATCGAAGTAAACCACGAAACGCATTAAGGATCTCCCTGCGTTCCTTTTCCAGATCAATATCCGGAAATCTTGGATCTACTGCCTGACTCATATTTATTTCTTTGACGGTAGTACCTTAGTAGATACCTCACCAAAACCAATTCGAATTCCATTCTTTTCGCAAAATCCTCTCATGGTTACCGTATCATTGTCTATAATGAATTTACGATCTGAACCGTCATTCATTGGAAGTGGTTTGGTTCCTTTCCATGCTAGCTCAAGCATTGAGCCATAAGAGTCTTCAGTCGGACCTGAAATAGTACCAGAACCCATTAGATCTCCACAACGAACGTTGCACCCGTTAACTGTATGATGCGCTAATTGCTGAGCCATATTCCAATACATGTATTTGAAATTTGATCTACTAACTATCGTCTCTTCAGAATTATCGGGTTTGATCGCTACTTCAAGATGAATGTCATATGATTTCTCTCCAGTGAATTTTAGGTATTCAAGAACTTCAGGCTCTTGTTTCGGTGTTTCTGTTTTAAAAGGCTGTAATGCATCCAAAGTAACGATCCAGGATGAAATACTAGAAGCAAAGTTCTTCGCCAGGAAAGGTCCTAGAGGAACATATTCCCATTTCTGAATATCTCTTGCCGACCAGTCATTGAACAAGCACATTCCAAAAATATAATCTTCAGCCTCTTCAGTCGAAACCGAATCACCAAGAGGCTTTCCGTCAAACGTGAAAAAGCCCATTTCCAACTCGAAATCCAATTGTCTGGAAGGTCCATAGATTGGATCCTCATTATCAACTGGTTTGATCTGACCTTTTGGTCGATGAATCGCTTCACCTGAAATGATGATCGAGCTTGAACGCCCATGATATCCAACAGGAATCCAAAGCCAATTCGGAAGAAGCGCATTAGCAGGGTCTCTGAACATAACCCCAACATTTGTGGCGTGCTCTTTACTGGAGTAGAAGTCGGTGTAATCACCAATTTGAATTGGCATACACATTTCGACCTGATCAATTGGAATTAATACTTGTACTACATGGTGCTCATTCTTCTTCAGATCATCATGCCTCACATCTAGTAATTTGGAAATCCTGTTACGCAACTCTCTTGTAGCTTTTTTTCCCTTTTTCATCATTGGATTCAAATACTGAGAATCAAAGTCAGAAAGTTCGAATGCCAGGTTCTCAAGATATCCAAGAACAAAAAGAGTTTTCAGATCCAATACAAAATCACCAATCCTAACACCTACTCTTGGAGTTAATCCATTTGTTTTGAAAATTCCGAATGGAAGGTTTTGTATCGGGAAATCTGACCCTTGTTTTACCTCAACCCATGATCTTAGTTCAGGATTATTGGCTGCAATATTCATTTTTCGTTTTTTTTCGAATAAGACCTAAATTAAACATTAAAACGGAAATGCATGACGTCTCCATCCTCGACAACGTACTCTTTCCCCTCTACTTTAAATTTCCCTGCTTCTTTGACAGCAGCTTCAGAACCAAGTGTTGTGAAATCATTGTATTTCATGACTTCAGCACGAATAAATCCTTTTTCAAAATCCGTATGGATAACTCCAGCAGCTTGCGGTGCTGTCATCCCTTTTCTGATAGTCCAGGCACGCACTTCTTTAACTCCTGCAGTGAAATATGTTTGAAGATTCAAAAGGGCATATGCAGATCTGATCAAACGGTTCACTCCTGGCTCATCCAGTCCTAATTCTTCAAGGAACATTTGTCGCTCCTCATACGTATCCAATTCAGTGATATCAGCTTCGATCTTTGCTCCGATGACCAATACCTCGGCATCTTCATTTTTTACTGCTTCTTTAACAAGATCGACATATTTATTACCAGTTTTCACAGCTGACTCCTCTACGTTACACAAGTAAAGCACAGGTTTTGAAGTAATCAGCTGGAATCTACCAACAATCTCCTTCTCTTTTTCATCGAACGGAATTGAACGCACAGAATTCCCTTTTTCAAGTTCCAGTTTGATCCTTTGAGCAACGTCATTTTCCTTAACGATCTCTTTATCTCCAGATTTAAGTTGTCTGGCAATCGAAGTAATTCTTTTTTCGATCGTCTCAAGATCTTTCAGCTGAAGTTCAATATCAATGATCTCTTTATCCCTAACCGGATCAACACTTCCGTCAACGTGAACGATATTACCGTCATCAAAGCATCTCAAAACATGAATGATCGCATCCGTCTCTCTGATGTTCGCAAGAAATTGATTCCCTAAACCTTCACCTTTTGAAGCCCCTTTCACCAATCCGGCAATATCAACGATTTCCATCGTTGTTGGCACCACTTTTTCCGGATTGACGATCTTCTCCAAGACCTCCAGACGGGTATCAGGAACTGAGATGGTTCCTATATTCGGTTCTATCGTGCAAAAGGGAAAATTTGCTGATTGTGCCTTTGCATTTGAAAGACAATTGAAAAGAGTTGATTTCCCCACATTTGGTAAACCTACAATTCCACACTTTAATGACATGCTTCGATTATTTTTGGGCAAAGATAACTATTCATTAAGGATTAAAAAGGATTTGAAATGTTCTCATCCAATTCTTCTATCTTCGTAAAAAACACTTTATGTCTGTTTCACCTATTCTACTCCTAGTTTTAGCAGTTTTAATCTTGCTAACATTGGCGATTGGATGGATGTTACCTTCAGACGTGCACGTCGAAAGGTCGATCTCGATTCGTGCTGAACCGGAGACCGTTTTTAAACATTTAGGAGACTTTGAAATGTTTGTGATCTGGAGTCCATGGTCGGGAAAAGACCCTGCAATGAAAACCACTTTTTCAGGAGACCAATTTTCGGTCGGACATCGTTACGAATGGAAAGGAAACAGAAAAGTTGGAGTCGGAAGCATGGAGATCAGCCATATTGAAGCGAATCGAAAGCTGAATATTGATCTTAATTTTGGTCCAAGGGGCAACTCATTGACCTCTTTTGAATTGATAACTGAAGAAACAGGTACAAAAGTCATTTGGTCATTCGATATGGATATGGGTAGTAACCCAACATCAAAATTAATGGGAAGCATGATGGATAATTTCATTGGCAGGGATTTCTCTCTTGGATTAAACAACCTTAAAAACACAATCGAAAAATGAGACATTTATTGTTTACCTTTTTATCGACCTCTTTCTTGTCAATAGGACAACAAACTTCAGATAGTCTTTTTATTCGATCGATATACAATGAGGCATTAAGCCATGGAATGTCTTACGATAACCTTAGAAGTCTTTGCAAAGATGTGGGTGCTCGTCTATCAGGAAGTGCTGAAGCAGAAATGGCTGTAGAATGGTCTTTTCAGAAGATGAAAGAGTATGGTTTTGATAAAGTATACAAGCAAGAGATCATGGTCCCTCACTGGGAAAGAGGAACAACAGAAGCTGCGTGGATCACTCCTGAGAAGGGTAACATGATCAAAATAAATGTGCTGGCTCTGGGTGGATCGATTGGAACAAATGGATTACTGAAGGGTGAGGTTATAGAATTTAGTCATCTGGATGAACTGAAAAAAGCTAAAAGATCTCAGGTAGAAGGGAAAATTGTCTTCCTCAACCAGCCGATGAATGAACAAGAGATCAACACATTCAAAGCTTACGGGGGATGTTACGCCATAAGGGGATTTGGTGCTGTTGAAGCAGCAAAACTTGGAGCAAAAGCAGTTGTCATCCGGTCTCTTGGATTGCCTGTGGATGACCACCCACATACTGGATCGATGCATTACGAAGACAGTGTTCCGAGAATTCCTGCTGCTGCTGTTTCTACAATAGATGCAGAAATGATTTCAGAAATATTAGCAATGAAAAAAGCGAATCTGTCATTAGAAATGGATTGCAGAAACTACGAGGATGCTCCATCCTTCAATGTTATTGCTGAGTTAACCGGAACAGAAGCTTCCAAAGAGATCATCACATTTGGAGGTCATTTGGATTCATGGGACACAGGAGAAGGGGCTCACGATGATGGTGCTGGTGTAATTCACTGTTTGGAAGCACTAAGAATTCTGAAAACGCTGGGATACAAACCAAAGCATACACTGCGTGTGGTCTTTTTCATGAATGAAGAAAATGGAAATATGGGTGGTAAAACTTATGCAAAGTGGTCAAAAGAAAAAGGAGAACTTCAGATCGCTGCATTAGAGAGTGACCGCGGAGGCTTCTCCCCAAGGGGATTTCAATGTGATGGAACTGAAGAACAGATAAAATTCCTTGAAAGTTTTGCACCTCATTTCAAAGACTATGAACTTCACATATTCGAAAAAGGATATGGAGGAGTTGATATTGGTCCGTTAAAATCGGAGTTTGAGGGAATTCCTTTATTTGGTTTTGTGCCTGATAGTCAGCGTTATTTCGATTTTCATCATGCTCCAAGCGATGTGTTCGAAAACGTAAACAAGCGAGAACTCGAACTTGGTGCAGCAGCAATTGCGGCGATGATCTATCTTCTCGATAAAAACTTATAACTGACAAAAGGCTTTTCAGCTTACCTTAACAGGCTGCTATTCACTTAAAGCGTGTTAATAAGTTCATAGCATTATCTACTTTAAAAACAGAATTTTTCCACTACTTTTGCGGCTGTAAAGCTTCTCTGCTAGGAGAATAAAAAAAGAGTATGGCGCAAGATATTTTTGAAAGAATCAAGAAAGACAGAGGTCCAATTGGTATCCATGCGAAAGAGTCGCATGGATATTTTACATTCCCCAAATTGGAAGGTGACATTGGTCCTCACATGATATTCAGAGGAAAGAAGAGACTAAACTGGAGTTTGAACAATTATCTGGGATTAGCCAACCATCCTGAAGTTAGAAAAGCAGATACCGATGGTGCTGCACAATTTGGATTAGCAGCTCCAATGGGTGCACGTATGATGAGTGGTAACTCTAATTATCATGAACAATTAGAGAATGAACTTTCTTCATTTGTAGGAAAAGAAGATACGATCCTGTGTAACTTCGGTTATCAGGCAATGGTGTCAGCCATCGACTGTTTGGTTGACCGAAGAGACGTTATCGTTTATGATGCTGAATCACACGCTTGTATCCTTGATGGAGTTCGCCTACACATGGGAAAGAGATATGTATTCAAACACAATGATGTAGAAGATTGTGAAAAGCAGCTTCAAAGAGCAACAAAATTAGTTGAAGAAACCGGAGGTGGTATTCTCGTGATCACAGAAGGTGTTTTCGGAATGCGCGGAGATCAAGGAAAATTAAAGGAGATCGTTGATCTAAAGAAGAAGTTCAATTTCCGACTATTCGTGGATGATGCTCATGGCATCGGGACTCTTGGTGCGACAGGTGCTGGTACAGGTGAAGAGCAAGGATGTCAGGATGGTGTGGATGTTTACTTTGGAACTTTCGCTAAGTCTTTTGCTCTTGTTGGAGGATTCATTTCCAGTGAGGAGCAAGTTGTAGAATATTTAAGATACAACATGCGTTCTCAAATCTTTGCTAAGGCATTACCTCTTCCTCTAGTATATGGAGCTTTGAAAAGACTTGAGTTGATGAGAACTCAACCTCAATTCAAAGAAAAGCTTTGGACAATAACAAATGCTCTTCAATCAGGTTTGAAAGAAGCAGGTTTTGAGATTGGACCAACTGACTCTTGTGTTACTCCGGTTTATATGAATGGTTCTATTCCTGAATCTACGAACCTGATCTTCGATCTACGCGAGAATTACAATATTTTCTGTTCAATGGTGGTTTATCCTGTTGTTCCCAAAGGAATGATCATTCTTAGATTGATCCCTACAGCGGTACACACAATGGAAGATGTTCAGTACACCATTGAATCTTTCTCTAAGATTGTTGGCAAGCTCAAGGCTGGAGAATACATGTCAGATAAGATTGCATCCGTATAATTACGGTTTTTGAATAAATAGAAAAGCCCCGATTGGGGCTTTTTTTTTTTATAGAATATTTTTTTGCATCACTTGTGTACCGAATTTCAGCACATGGAACTACAGTCCACCTTCTTCTTTCATGTCAAGTTCTTTTCTGTGCTCATAATCATTCAAAATACATTTTATTCAATATCTCAAAATTACTATACCATACCTTCGAGTAATTGTTGTCAAGGGTGAGTTGGTCTTCTCCTGTAATAAGAGCAAAGTATATTGGGATAACTTTTGATTAATTTATTTATTCCCAAATTGAGATAATGATTCCATTATTAGGAATTTATTACTCACTAACTTTAACATTTCCGCATGATTGATGAGAATTCTATTTGAGTCATCGAGTATTTACTTATGGCATATTTTTTATCGAGTTCAAAGAAATCTTCGCTATGCAAAATAGAAATATCAAAATTACTATTCTAGACGACGATCTGTTTTTCGGAACGCTGATCAGTCGATTTTTAGCGAATCTTGGCTATTCAGATATTACTCATTTCATTAATGAGGATGAATGTTTGGCAGAGGCTCAGGAAGATTTGTATTGCATTTACATTCTAGATCAGGAATTAGATGCTACCTCAGGAATTGAAATCATGAAAGAGATTCAGAAGATCAATAATAAGGCTGTGTTTATTTTCTTGTCAGGACAAGAATATTGTCATATTGCGATTAAAGCCTTGAGAGAAGGTGCAACAGACTACATTGAAAAAAACAATTCAACCCTCAGTGACCTTGATAAGATTCTCAATTTCGTGATTGATTCAGGATATGAAGATTCCAAAGAATATAATAGATTAGCTGTATAAGCGTCTTATTTCTTTTGCCAATTGACAGATTTCTGCAGGCGTATTAAATGAATGAAGATTAATTCGAAGGCATTCGTTCGCTTCGGAAACAGTTGGGGAATAAATCGCTTTGACTGCGAATCCCTTCTTTCTTAAATCTTCTTGCCCCTTTTGAAGTTTTTCTCGATTTCCCAATCTTAATCCCTGAATCTGAGATTCCTTTGATGAAAACATCCAAATGCCGTCCGTTAATGTGTTGAAGATTTCAATATTCTTCTTTAATATTTCCCGTTCTTCAGTGAGGTCAGACTTCAATATCTTTTCTAAGCGTTGCCAATTTGAAACAGGTAGAGCAGTCGTGTAAATGAATGGACGAGAAAAATTAATCAAATATTCTCTAAGGTCATCAGTACCCAAAACTGCTGCACCATGTGCCCCAAATGCCTTTCCAAACGTTATAATTCTGGCAAAGATCTCCTTACAGAATTCAGCTGACAGTCCTACCCCATTTTCACCAAAAATTCCAATTGAATGTGCCTCATCTACAACGAGAAAAACTCTTTCATTATCACATATTTTTGTCAATTCTGATAATGGTGCAAAATCACCATGCATGGAATACAGACTTTCAACGACAATATAAATGCAATCGTACTTTTCAGATGCCCTTCTCAATTTGTCAGTTAGATCATTCAAATCGTTATGCCTGAAACCAATTCCTGAAGCAAAACTCAATCGAATTCCATCACGAATACTGGCATGAATTTGTTCGTCATAAAGGACTAAATCACCCTTTTGAGGAACAGCACTGAAAAACCCAAGATTAGCGTCATATCCTGAATTAAAACAAAGCGCCGCTTCGCTGCGAAAATATCGGGACAAAAAACCCTCAAAAGAAACTATTACATCTGAATTTCCAGAGATCAATCGAGAACCTGTAGATCCGTGGGTCTTCTCTTGATACTCAACGCTGATTTTTTTCTTAGAAACACCTAAATAATCGTTGGACCAGAAATCAACCAAATCATCCAAACAAATAAGGGAACGTAACGTTCCCTCCTTTTTTCTTTGATTCAATTTATCCTGTAACGATCTTTTCACGAATTCACGATAATTTTTCTTGGCTCAAAACCAGTGTAACGCGCCTCTCTTGAAGCTTCCTCCAATTCTTCTTTACGCTTTGCCTCCATCGCTTTTCTGGCTTCAATCTTTTCGTCAGGATAAGAGATTGGTTGTTCACCTTCTATGAATGGTGCCTTAGGGATCAATCCAAGAATATCAAACATTTCCTTGTCCTCATTAAACTCAGGATTTGGTGTTGTCAACAATTTATCTCCTGCAAAAATAGAACCTGCTCCGGCAAGGAAACACATGGCCTGACCTTCCATATTCATTTTCGTGCGTCCTGCAGATAACCTGATTACAGACTGAGGGAATACAATTCTTGAAGTTGCTACCATTCTGATCATCTCCCATTGCTCAATAGGTTTCTGATCCTCAAGGGGAGTGCCTCCAACAGCAACCAAAGCATTAATTGGAATTGATTCAGGAGGAGTTTCCATGGCCATATAAGACATCAATAATCCAATTCTATCTTCCACGGCTTCTCCCATTCCAATAATACCACCTGAGCATACGGTAAGTCCTGCTTTTCTGGCATTCTCGATCGTTTCCAGTCGCTCATCATACTCTCTTGTAGATATGATATCACTGTAAAACTCCTTTGAAGAATCAAGATTGTGATTGTAGGCGAACAATCCAGCATTTTTTAATCTTTTTGCTTGATCTTCGGACATCATTCCTAAGGTCGCGCAAACTTCCATACCCATATTGTTCACCGCCTGAACCATTTCAATTACTGTATCGAAATCTCTGTTATCTCTAACTTCCCTCCAGGCAGCCCCCATGCATAATCTACTTGATCCGTTAGATTTTGCATTATTGGCTTGCTCTATTACAGAATCAACAGAAAGTATTTTATGAGCTTCAACATCAGTGCTATATCTCGCGGCCTGAGGACAATAGCCGCAATCTTCAGGACAACCACCTGTTTTTATACTTAACAAAGAGGACATTTGGACCTCTCTTGGATTATGAAATTGCCTATGAATAGTGGCAGCCTCAAAAACAAGTTCCAGTAAAGGCTTGTTGTATAGTTCGAGCAGCTGTTCTTTCGTGGAATATGTAGGATTAATCTTCATATTGGTCATTTGAAAGCAAATATACTGAATCAGTAGCACTTGACTGAATAGATATACATTTCATTGAAAACATTTTAGCTCTGAAGGATTTAGAAACTGAAGGTTGAATTCAGCTTAACGATCTCAACATATCCTACCCTAGTAAAATCTATTATTTTGTATCTTTAACTTTGAACCGTAACTGCGAGCAATCAAATAGAGGACAACAAGCAAACAGCATAAGCTTTTACTGCCATTCTCAATCCAAAAGAATCAACTTTTTCGTGCGTTGTCGCCTTTATGGACACTCTATCTTTTGACATCTCCAAAATGTCAGCGATGATGGCCTGCATTCCCGGTATATAAGGATTAAGTTTCGGTAATTCCAGGATTACGGTCGAATCAATATTGATTATTTTGTATCCTCGATCTTTTATCAATGCGTAGGTTTCCTTTAATAAGATCTTCGAGTCGATGCCTTTGTATTTGAGATCCTGATCAGAGAAATGATACCCGATATCTCTCAAATTTAACGCCCCCAGCATTGCATCACAAATAGCATGGAGCAAAACATCTGCATCTGAATGACCAACAGCCCCAAGATCTGATTCAATCTTTAGTCCGCCTATAAAAAGTTCATGAGTCGAAGCAAGTTGATGAACATCAACGCCAAACCCGATCCGAATATCCATAGATTATTTGGTGTTATCTATATCTGTTTTTGGAGTAGATCCTCCTGAAGACTTACCCCCTCCGTCTAGATTTAAACGAAGCGTGAATCTAAGTGTGTTCGCTAATGGACTTTGTCTTCCTGATACTGAAGCCAAATAGGAGATATCAATTCCAAACATATTGTATTTAAAGCCTACTCCAAAATTTAGATATTGTCTGTTTCCTTTGGTTTTAGCCTCATAAAAGAATCCTCCACGAATTGCCAAAACATTGTTGTACCAATATTCAAGACCCGTTGCGATATTGATCTCATTCAGCTCTTCCTTAAGCTTTGATCCCTTCTTGATTTGATATGATCCATCAGAATTCAGGATATAATCGCCATCTTCATCCTTCAGCGCAACCCCAGGAGCGTCATAAAACGACTGAAGCATACCAGAAATCACTCCTACATCATTTGTTCTTCCGCTTATCAAATTGTATGAATTGGTAGAAGGATCAAATTCATAAATTGCTGGTGTCGGTACTAGTAATTTTTGAAGATCAAAAGCGAATAATAACTTGTTATACTTATCAAGATCAGCATTGAATGAATTACCAATTTTAAGGTTCATCGGAAGAAAATCTCTTGATCCCAACTGAGAATATGCGATCTTATTCCCGATGTTATTAATGGTTGCTCCAAAAGTATAAGTACCACTTGTTTTGCCAATTTTGGCATCATCGTTAAAGTAAGAAAATGAAATATCTGATGCTCCTGCGACACCTGCCTTTGTGTTTACACCCTGAACGGTCAATCCTCCCGTAAGATTTGAATAAACAAATTTACCATTAATACCAATCGACAATCGTTCGCTTAGTCGGAAAGCGTACCCTCCAGTTACTTCAAATTCACTTGGTTTATCATCTCTGATAACGTTCCCGCTTGGGTCAGTGAATGTAATCTCACCCAAACTAAAGTAACGAAGCGCCCCAGCAATGGAATGCTTGTCATTCACCCTGTAATAACCTGACAAATATGAAAGATGTATATCGTTAGTAAGTTGCCTTAACCAAGGGGTGTAAGAGAGGCTCAACTCAGACTTTTGTTTTGCAAAATTCAAAAGAGAAGTATTCCAATAGATTGAATTTCCATCAGGACTTAATGCTGTTCCTGCATCTCCCATACCACCGGAACGCGAATCCGGGGTTATCGACATGAACGGAACGGCCGTAGTAATTGTGTTTAATTGAAGGTCATTTTGAGTCACTCCGCTACCTGAAGTAGGCTGAGCGTACGTTGTGAAACTACCAGCTAAAAAAGCAACTAAAATTGTTATTTTGTTAATCATAATACTCAATGACAGAAATGCAAATATACGCTTAAACCTTTGTTTTATTGCATCCTTATTTTAATAAAACTAATTTTTCAAGTTTTTCAGCTTTCTCGCCATCAGTGGTTTTTACTGAAAGACGATATATGTAAACTCCTTTTGCAAGCTGATCGCCGAAATCATCTTTTCCATCCCAAGGAATGCCTTCACTGCGAAAACCTTCCGTATGAACATATTTATTTATCGTTTTTACCAGCTTTCCGGATACTGTCATGATTTGCAATTGAACTTCCATCTGATCACAAGCTTGATTATGTTCAAAATAGAATTCAGTATGTGTCGTAAAGGGATTCGGATAATTCAAAACGTGCTCCAAGAATATCTCATTTTTTGCTTGAACCACAAAATCTATTGACTTTTCAGATGAATTATTATTAACGTCCCAAACTTTTAATGTTAAGGTATGTTCGCCAGCCGACAGAGAAGGCAACTGATATCGAATTGAACCACTTTGATAAGAGTCCACGTCAGAAGTGTAATAATCATTCAACACATAAGGATTTGATGATTCTGCGTCAATTATAGCCGTAATGTCATGACCAATACCGTTCCCAACAGTGTTCACTCCATTTTGATCAAAAATATTCGCCAAAAGTATTGGAGTTTCATCAGATAATCCTCCGTCGACAAAAGACTCATCATTTAGGTACAACTCAATTGTTGGACCTTGATTATCATTTATACCATTTGGATCGATACCGCCAATAAAAAACCGAATGTCAGACCCAGAAGCATCAGTTTGATTATTGTCCCCATAATAAGAAATTTTACCCTGACCATAGGATAGATTGATATCCTTCGGAACAACAAAGCTAAACTCAAAATACCCGTTATTGATACTTGCTTGTCCTTTGTAAACGATATTTCGCTGAATCTCAAATGGAATAACCGGAGAATCAGGGTCCTGTCCTAATGTGTTCTGAACTTTGGGCTTATCAAAAACCGAAGGTGCTAGAATTCCATTGAATCCGTTCAACACCATTCCCGACTGATCCTCAACATGTCCTTTAATAGTTACCATACTTAGTGCTCGGACTGTGTCCATTTCAATTGAAGGGTCCAACCCATTAATGCTATCCGTCACAATTTTCAGTCTAGGCATTGCCAATTTCAGGGCTGGGTCTCCTATAAGCGTAAAGCTTCTTTTATTGTCGGAAGATCCTGAGGCGTTTTTGGTTAGCCTCATGATCTCACCAAAACTCAAAGGTTCGTTATTTGCATCAAGCATGAAAACTGTTTCAAAAAATCTTTTCCCAGTAATTGAATTAACTCCAAAGAATACAGATCTAGTAGTGGTCATCAAAGCAATAGCCCCTCCCGTAGGATTCAATGATGCCCACTCTCCAGCTGAGACACGAGCCGGATCATCATATTTGGTAAATTCACATGTCGCTGAAACAAAAACATTTAGATGATCAATATTATTCCAGGATTGAATTTGAGGTACAGTTACAATTCGTTCCTCTGCAAGGCCCACCTCGCCACCATGTCCTACATAATTTACAACCAAAGCCCCTCTTTCAACTCTGTTCGTTATTCCATCATAAACATCCGGATATCTCTGACCCCCAGCCGTAGTTACCTGCATGTAGGCGTCGGTATACAGTTTATCACAATTCATGTCAGGATGATTGGCCTTAACATGCTCAAACTGAGGTTCTGTATCATTAACCAAAAAATATCCTGTTTCCTCATCATCAGCAATTTGGACATATTTTAATCTCCAATCACCAAACGTATTTCCTACGGTCAAGGCATCGTTTGAGCAGGTTGAAGTATTTGGAAATAAACCCGAACCATTTTTCATGTAATGCTCGATCTTGTCAACTTGCTGTTTTGCAGTCAGAACATCAGATATTAGCAAACGACCAACTCCAATGTCCTGCAGATCTGAAGGACTGATAGCATCATCATCTGAAAGCATTCCATAATAATCATCTGTTACCATGGCAGAAATATGATTCTCAGAATTCAGTAGTTGAAACGTTGGAATAAAATAATTGTTATTCGCTACCCTATTTTTTGGATCATAGGTACCATCACCAAACAGCAACAATTGTTTTATTCCATTCGTGGGATCGACCAATGAACGATCGTAGAACATTTTGGCAATCATCTTGATCGCGGTAGGATCTTGCATTCCTGAACTGAATTCATTATACACATGGTCAAGATTCGCAACATTGACCGTTAATCCTTCTGAACGATGAAGCTCTGCTAACCTTTCTGCCTGAGATATAAAATTCCTGTGAGAAACGATCAACAACTCAGCATTATCCAACCCATGTAAATTTTGATAACTTACATCTCCCACCTTTTCAGGAAGGAAATAACTGAATCCGTTGGAGACTACGAATTCTCTCAATGAATCGATCTCCTGAACGAATGCATAAACACTACCCGATAGTGATCCCTCAATAATTTTTGGGATGTGCCTGTCGGTAACATCCCAGACAAAGCCGTTGGTTGGAAAGTTAGAAATCTCAAACTTGCCTACATTTCCGGCACCGACAGATTGAAGGTCTCTAAAATTGAACTGTGAACTGTAAAATTTCAACTTTCTACGAGCATTAAGAGCGATTCTATCCAGGTAAACGAGAACATTGGGATTATTCCTTGTTATGTTTACCTTGAAAGATAATGTCGAGGAAGGACTCGGTACATCAAATGACTTCACGTTTCGAACATAATCTGCTGAAACTGAAGGCAACAATGAATTATGGTATGACGTACCATTAACTGAATAACGCTGTTCAGTCCCTACTGAGCTTGTAGCATTGGTAGCAATAGAAACATTAAAAGAAGCAGGGCTTGTAGGTTCGATATCCGGAACACTAAAGTTGAACGTTCTTTCAAGATCAGTATCAAATAATTCACCATACCAACGCTGGCCTCCGCCAACCAGGGATACAAGGTCCAGTTCATGTTGGTCATAATAACTGTAACTGTCTATGAAATGTGTTTCTGTTAGGCCACTCTGTGAAATACTAGAAACATATAGAGGAAGTGTTCCAGAATTTATATTAATAAAGTAACAAGAAATATCACTGTATATATGTCTATCTTGATCCAATGACGAAAGACCGTTTGCATAGAGTCGATCCGGTCCCCAACCATAGAAGAGCAGGAAATCTCCATCGTCAAAAGTACCATCACCACCATCATTCATAAAAATGGCATTTTGAGCCAGGTCATCTGTTCTCGAAACATTATTGCTCTCTGGTAATCTTCCATCTCCATTCCCGAAAATATGAATGCTTGATGAGGAGAGTCCATCAGCATTGATACCACATGACTCGAGGAAAGCTTTATCTATTTTATAAATACCATCTTCCTTCACACTTATTTTGTACCAAATACCACTTCCTTCATTCAAAACTGAAGATGTCACAAAGTCTTTTTGAAATTCAACTGCAGTGCTGACGCTTAGATCGAAAGTAAGATTAGTAATTCTTCGAATCGATTTTCCTTGTCGAATAAATGGTAAAACACTTACAACTGCATAGGATTCATTGCCTCCTTTCGTTACTTTAAATTCACCTTCCAAATTTTCTGAAACTTCGATGTTATTTAATTTCAGGTAATTAATCTCCTCCTGTAATGCAGGAGTTGTCTGCACATCTGAAAGGAGCATTTTGAACTTGTCGTTGGACAATGGAATCGTATTAAAATAATTTGGAATCCCGTTATTTAAGCCTTGATCTTTTAGAACTGGAATCACAATTAAATTCCCATCACGCATTACCTCTACAGGATTTTCCCAAAGGATTTCAAATGAGATTTTCTTTTGCCCATAACTAAAATTAGCAACCCAGATAATCAGAAAAAGAATGAAGCTATTAAATCTCATTTGAAAAAAAGTATGTAAAATAAGTTTCGCTTGTAAAAATACACACGGTTAAAAAACGGAACAAGGTTTTGATTATTTTGTTCGAAAACTGAAATTTGTAACCTTAAATTAATTTTTACGTTATCTTTGGTCACTTTATATCGTTCCACAAGAAAAGAAATGAAAGGACTAAGTCGGTTATTATCAGTGTGTGTTTTGGCTTTTATAAGCCAGCAAGCTATGGCACAGGACCCTAACTTCACTCAGTTTTATGCAAATCCATTATATCTGAATCCAGCTTTGACGGGATCATACGGATGTCCACGATTTGCGTTAAATTATCGTAATGAGTGGCCAAATCTTTCTGGGAACTATGTCACTTACAGTGCATCATACGATCAGTATTTCAAGCAGATCTCGGGAGGTTTTGGAGTTTTGGCTTTGCATGATCAGCAAGGTCAGGGAACGATAAAGACGTCAATGCTTGGATTGTTCTACTCATATCACTTGAATTTAGGAAGAAAATGGAAGTTGATGTTTGGAGCACGTGCTTCGTGGTTCCAAAAATCTCTTGATTGGGATAAGCTAACGTTCGGTGATATGATCGACCCAAGAAGAGGATTTATCTATTCTACAGGTGACGTTCCAAGAGGAGGTTCAAGAGGATTCTTTGATGCTTCTACAGGTATCGTTGTTTTCAACAAGCATTTCTACGGTGGAGCAGCATGGCATCACATGAACAGACCAAACGAATCAATGATCATTGGAGACTCTCCGCTACCATGGAGATTCACTGGTCACGTTGGCGCTGATATCGAAGTTGGAAAGCGTTCTAAGTATTCAAGCGGCACGAACATTATGCCGAATGTTATTTTTCAATATCAAAATGGATTTACTGAATTGAATTTAGGTACATATATAAAGTATGGTTCTTTCAACGTTGGCGTATGGTATCGTAACAGAGATGCGTTCATTATGACCATCGGGATCAATACAGGGAAATTCAAGCTGGGATACAGTTATGATGTTACAGTTTCTAAACTAAACAATGGTGTTTCAGGTGGTTCTCACGAAGTATCAATGGGAATTAACTTAAGTTGTAAAACAAGACCTGTTTCGTTTAAAACGATTTCGTGTCCTTCATTCTAAAGTGAAGAGATAATATGATCATAAAGGAGAGTATTGTTCCCTTTTTTTAATTCACAGAATATTTTTGTCTACCCTTGACGAACGTTTTCCACGCAAAATTTGCTTTGTATTCTGAACGATCTACGATTGGTTCATCAAAGATCACGAGGGTAGCATCTTTCCCTTTTTCAAGTGAGCCTAATTCATTTTCCTGAAAAGAAGCGAATGCAGCCCAGATGGTCATTCCTTTCAAACATTGTTCGAGAGTTATAGATTGATCAATATAAAAACCGCCAGCCGGATAATTTTCCTGGTTTTGTCTTCTTACGGCAGCATGAATTGTATTGAATGGATCGATATACTCTATTGGGAAATCAGTACCTATTGCGAGCATTCCGTATTGATCTAGAAGTGTTCGATAAGCATAAGCACCCTTCATTCGGTTCACTCCAATTCTTGCTTCCGCCCAGCGCTGATCTGAAACTGCATGCGAAGGTTGAACTGAAGGGAAGACACCGTACTTGCTGAATAGGGAAAAATCTGATGGATCCACCACTTGAGCATGTTCGATCCTCCAACGATGATCTGGATTCTCAGAAAAGATGCGTTCATACATTTTAAGCATGATCTTATTGGTTGAGTCTCCGATAGCATGTGTATTCATTTGGTAGCCAAACTTCATGGCTATAGAGGCAACTCGATTCATAAATTCAACACTGTTAGTCAATACTCCTTTGTGTCCAGGATCATCCTCGTAATCATGTTTAAGAAAGGCTCCTCGCGATCCAAGGGCTCCGTCTCCCATAACTTTGAAACTCCTAATAAGAAGATTTTTGTACGAATAGATTCCGTGTTTCTCAGCAAAAGAAATGTTCTTCTCTGAAGGCATTAACATGGCGTAAACGTTAATTGAAAGACCATGCTGATCGATCAAATTCTTGAATAGTTCAATGTCTTCAAAATCAATTCCTGCTTCATGTACTCCGGTGATTCCATATTGCAGTAATTCTTCCTGGATCTCAAGAATCGCTGAAATTTTTTCTTTTACAGGGTATTCAGGAACAAGATTTTGCACTGGTAGCATAGCATTATCAACCAGGAAACCCGTACACTTTCCATTTTTCAAATGAATAATTCCTCCTTCGATATTGGATTCAGAATTAATTCCCGCCATTTTAAGTAGTTTATCATTTGCGAGTAATGCATGACCATCAATTCGAATAAGACACACCGGAATGTCTGGGAATTGTTTATTTAAGGATTCGTTCGTCGGGAATTCTGCTGTTCCCCATAAGGATTGGTCCCAACCTCTACCCAGAATAAATTTGCGATGATGTTTACTTTGATATTTTTCGGTTCGGAACAATACTTCATCCATTGATTTAGCTCCAACAAGGTCAACAGAAAGTTTTTGATCAGCATAGGAGAGAATATGGCCGTGACAATCCGTTAATCCTGGATAAATATCCTTTCCTTGAGCATCAATGATCTCGTCAGCACTGTACTTATTCAATATTTGTCTTTCGGGTCCAAGCTCAACGATTTTTCCATCTTTGATCGCAATGGCTTGAGAAAGGTCATTGGTGTCATCCATCGTGTGAATGTTTGCATTATGGATTATCAGATCTACTGATTTCCCTTTGTAGCAAGAAGATAAGATCAGGATGCTAACGAGAATGAATAATGCTTTTTTCATGACAAAGATTTCATCAAAGATAATCAGCCGTTCAAAACTGCCAAGATAGTAACTTCTCAAACAGGTAGAATTCCTATCTTTGCCCTCAAATTATTAAGCATGGAAATTCCAAAGACGTATGAGCCGCAAAAGGCAGAAGAGAAATGGTATGCTCACTGGATGAACAGAGGGTATTTTCATTCTGAACCTGATAACAGAGAGGCTTATACGGTCGTGATTCCACCACCTAACGTAACAGGCGTTCTGCACATGGGGCACATGCTTAACAATACGATTCAGGATGTTTTGGTGAGAAGGGCGAGAATGCTTGGTAAGAATGCTTGTTGGGTACCGGGAACGGATCATGCTTCAATTGCTACTGAGGCTAAGGTTGTTCAGAAGCTAAGACAGGAAGGGATAAAAAAATCAGATCTTTCAAGAGATGAGTTTTTAATGCATGCTTTCGAGTGGAAAGAGAAGCATGGTGGGATTATTCTTGAGCAATTGAAAAAGCTTGGAGCATCATGTGACTGGGAAAGAACCAACTTTACGATGGATCCGGAATATTCAGAATCTGTGATCAACGTATTTATTGATCTGTATAAAAAAGGCAAGATCTATCGCGGTGTTAGAATGGTGAACTGGGATCCAGAAGCTTTAACTGCATTATCAGACGAAGAAGTGCTTCATAAAGAAGTGAACTCAAAACTATTCTACGTTCGATACAAGGTTGCAGGTAGTGATGACCAATGGCTAACAATTGCCACAACTAGACCTGAGACCATTTTAGGTGACTCTGCGATCTGCATCAACCCAAATGACGATCGATTCAAACATCTTCATGGAAAACAGGCGATCGTTCCAATTTCGAATAGAACTGTTCCAATCATTCTGGATGAGTACGTTGATATGGAATTTGGAACTGGATGTTTGAAAGTTACTCCTGCTCACGATACAAACGATTACGAGCTTGGTAAGAAACACAATCTTGAGACAATTGACATCTTTAACGACAACGGAATGCTAAATGCATTGGGACTTCACTATGAAGGAAAGGATCGTTTTGAGGTGAGGAAGCTGATCGAAAAGGAATTGTACGACAAAGGATATCTGGTAAAGACAGAAGATCACATCAATAAAGTTGGTTTTTCTGAACGAACTAATGTGGTTATCGAACCTAAGCTATCGTTGCAATGGTTTGTGGATATGAAAGAAATATCTCAGCCTGCGTTGGAAAATGTAATGAATGGAAACATCGCTTTTCATCCAGAAAAATTCAAGAATACATACAAACACTGGATGGAAAACATCAAAGATTGGTGTATCTCAAGACAATTGTGGTGGGGACATCGAATTCCAGCATGGTATTATGGATCAGATTCGAACGATTACGTGGTGTGTAAGACTATCGAAGAAGCCATTGAATTAGCAACAGCGAAAGCAGGACGAAAAATTTCAGCTGCTGAATTGAAGCAAGATGAAGATGTACTTGATACCTGGTTTTCAAGCTGGTTATGGCCAATCTCGGTATTCAACGGACTCACAGATCCTGAAAATGAGGAGATCAAGTATTATTATCCGACAAATGACCTCGTAACTGCACCGGAGATCATGTTCTTCTGGGTGGCTAGAATGATCATTGCCGGATACGAATATATGGGTAAGCTTCCATTCAGAAATGTATATTACACTGGAATCGTAAGGGATAAATTGGGACGAAAAATGTCGAAATCCCTAGGAAATTCACCTGATCCGATCGAATTGATCGAAAAGTACGGTGCTGACGGCGTAAGAGTTGGTATTTTGATATCTTCACCTGCTGGAAACGACCTTCCGTTCGATAGTTCCCAATGTGAACAAGGAAGGAATTTCACCAACAAGGTTTGGAATGCATATCGCTTGGTTAGTGCATGGGAAGTTCGTGAGATGGAACAACCACGATCGGCTCAAGTGGCCATTGAATGGTTCGATTCTAAATTCAATGCAGCGCTTATTGAAATCAATGATCTTTTCGATAAATTCAGGATCTCTGAAGCTTTAATGACTGTCTATAAGTTGGTGTGGGATGACTTCTGTTCGTGGTACCTTGAAATGGTAAAGCCAGGTTTTGAGCAGCCAATTGACGCGAAAACTCTGGAGGCAACAAAATCATTCTTTGAGAAGCTATTGAAAGTGATGCATCCGTTTACACCATTCGTGGCAGAAGAATTGTGGCACTTGATCAGAACACGAGAGAACGGTGATGATATCATTGTTTCTGAGTGGCCACTCGCACAAACGGTTGAAAAGAAAGTGCTGAATAATTTTGCTAAGGCAGAAGAGGTTATTACGAATATCAGAAATATCAGAAAGCAGCATTCAATTGCGAACAAAGTGAAGATCGACCTTTATGTTAAAAAGAACAGAGACCTTGATCAGACCTTTGATGCTGTTATCCTTAAAATGGGTAATCTTTCTCAATTGGAGTATGTAAGCGACAAAGTGGGTAATGCAAATACGTTCCTCGTAGATGGAAATGAGTACTTCATTCCTTTTGGAGATAGTATCGATATCGAGGCAGAACGTCAGAAATTGCAGCAAGAGCTGGATTATACGAAAGGGTTCCTTGTGAGTGTTCAGAAGAAACTGCAAAATGAGAAGTTTGTTTCTGGTGCTCCTGAACAAGTTGTTGCATTAGAAAAGAAAAAGGAATCGGATGCTTTGGAAAAAATAGCGATCCTCGAGGATAAATTATCTGGTTTAAACTAAGTGTAATTGAGTCAAGCAAAAAAGAGCGGGAAACCGCTCTTTTTTATTTCAATATACTTTCAACTGTGCTTCTTGAAACGTAATGATATCCGCTTTTTGCTTTTTCAAAAACCTTTCTGGCCCAGCTTTTATTTTCTTTTGTTTCTGCCAGTGCTTTGTAGATTGGTATCAAATACTTTCGTCTTCCAATTTTAATAAGGAACTTTTCGATATCCGGTTTGATCTCTGTATAACCATTTTTAATTCCAAGAACATACCATTCCGTCATGATCTCGGTATTGCCACACGCTTTGAAATTCAAATGATCATCCAAAACGCTCATTCTATCTTTGCCGATGTCTTTTGGAAGATTGCGAATAAAGGTTTGCCATTCCTGGGTGATGTGTTTTTCACGAGTGATTTCCTTTACCACTCTCTTTTTACGCTTAGAACCTTTAATCTTAACGTAGGTAACTTCTTTTTTGAAAATATCTTCACCGACTGCAAAACGATTCGCTAAAGCAGTCATATCATTGAATCGTGAAGAAGTGACCTGTACGCAATTCTTCGGCAAGCCCTCTTCATAGATCCATTCATCCGTGTTGAATGTCAAATTGTTAGGTTTCAGAAGTTTTTCATTCAGGTAATCTCTGAAATTTTCAGTAGTGATCGTCTTGAATGCAAATTCTTTGAAATACGATTTCAAGAACAAATCAAACTTTACTCTACCAACAACTTCTTCAAGTGTTTTTAAGAAGAATGCTCCTTTAACGTAGGCGATCTGTGTCATTCCGTCATCAGGGTTTCTGTCGGTCAGTGCAAGTTTCAATTTAGTGTCTTCTGGATGTGTTCCACTTAAGATGTCATCCATTTCTACCTTTAACTCGTGAAATTCGATCAAAGCAAGCATATCTGCTACCTCCCTACCGTATAGCTGTTCCATGATCCTATTTTCGAAATAGACCGTAAAGCCTTCATTCAGCCAGAAATCATTCCAGGTCTCATTCGTTACAAGGTTACCTGACCATGAATGGGCAAGCTCATGTGCTACAACCGATACAAGACTTCTGTCTCCTGCGAGAACGGTTGGGTTAACGAAAGTCAATCGTGGATTCTCCATCCCTCCAAAAGGGAAAGAGTATGGTAATACGATCAAATCGTACTGCTCCCAAAGGTAAGAACCATAGAGCCTTTCAGCTGCTTTGATCATTTTTGGAAGATCAACAAACTCATTGGCGCAAGCCTGGATCATACCAGGTTCAGAATATACCCCGCAATTTGGTCCAAGCTTTCGGTAGGCAAGATCTCCAACAGCAAGAGAAATTAAGTAAGCCGGAATTGGCTGCTTCATTTCAAAGTGATATTTCCCTTCGGTATTTTTTGAAGTGGGATTTGATGCGCTCATTACGGCCATAAGATCGCTCGGCACCTTAACATCAGCAGAGTAGGTGATTCGGTTTGATGGAGAGTCTTGAATTGGAATCCAAGATCTTGTCAAAATGGCCTGACCCTGAGTGTATAAATACGGATGTATTTTTCCATTGGTCAATTCGGGTGACAGCCAATCCAAAGCTTCCGTTCTTTCGGTCGTTTTATAGTAAATATTGATGTACTCAGTTTCAGGATCGATCTTCACTCTTAGTGGTTGGCCCATGATCGAATCCTTATCCCATGCACCAATCATAAAGTCAGTTTCTTTTTCATTCTTCTTTCCGAGAGTGATCTTTTGTATTTCCAGCCATTTCATATCGAAAACTGCTGTGTCGGCACCTATATTTTTCATTTGATGACGAGCGACTCCGTATACCGTTTTGTTATCGAAGTTCACATCGAGTTCAAGATGAAGGTGAGTGGTGTATACTTCTTTTGTATTTGAATAGGTATGACGATCGACGGTAAGGTCTTCGATTTCTTTGGTGTTCTTTTTTTCAGTAGCAGGTCCACTACAGCCGCTGATAAATGCACTAATGCATAGGATTCCGAAAAGTAATACTGACCTCATTTTACATGCAAGAGCATAAAAATAATATTATTTCCGATTCGTAAGGTAGTCAATAACATCTGCCGCTCCATGCAGGCCAAACAAGGCAGGCATATAAGAAATTGTTCCGTAAAAGGATTTCTTGAATTGAAGACCATTAGTCATTTTAAGAGAATCTCTGCGTTGTACTTCTTCAGAATAAACTGCTCTAACCTTTTTAGTGTCAATGTTTCTCTTTTTTAGTCGTTTCTTGACATGTGCTGCCAGCGTGCAATTGGTCACTTGGGGCATTGGTGCTACTTTTACTTTGGAAGGATCCATTTTTCCACCCGCACCGAAATGAGCAACGATCTTTGTTCTGGACAATAGGCAAGCAACGATCCATTCAATTTTGACTGAAACTGAATCAATGCAATCCATAACTACGTCGGGTTCATATTCATTGATCAGCTCGTAAACTCGTTCCGGCAAAACAAATTCATTGATAACCGACAACTTGATCTCTGGATTAATATCGAGAAGTCTTTCGCCTAGTATGCTTGCCTTACTTTTACCTATTGTAGAATCTGTTGCAGTCAGCTGTCTGTTTTTATTTGTTAGATCAAAAACGTCTCCATCGATTAAAGTTATTGTTCCTACCCCAGATCTTGAAATGAATTCAGCGGCATAAGAACCGATACCTCCTAATCCCACGATCATGACGTGAGCGGATTTTAATTTATCGATACTCTCACCTCCAATCAGTAATTCTGTTCGTTCTAACCAATCTGCCATTTTGTAAAAACTTTTTTAGTATTGTTGAGGATCGATTCCTGCAATTCCTGCAAAGTTAATTCTTTGAGGATTGCTGCACATTCGTAGATCTTTTCAATCTCGATTGATGAATTATCATTTTCTAAAAAGATCCTGTCAATGGGAATATTTTTAAATGCCTCCTGAAGAGCTTTATTGGTTAATAAATCATGGCCAAAAGACAAATAGAACCCTTTTTTGATCAATCGTTCTGTGATTTTTGACTTAACAAAACCATGAATTATCAGAGGGTTCTTGGGATTTAATTGATCACAGATTCTTATTAATTCATCGTAAGACCTAACACAGTGGATGATGCATGGAAGATCGAATTTCATTGCCAGTTGAAGTTGAGTAATGAAGGATGTCTTCTGAAGAGAAAGATCAGGTCCTTTTAATGTATCTAATCCACATTCACCTATAGCAACGCATCTTTCATGCGTCAGGAAATGTTCTAAACGGTTCAAATGTTCCAGGGAATCCTTTTTCCAGGGATGAATACCACATGAGAATACACCAAAATCAGGGACCGTAAGATCCGCATTCAAGATTCCCGGAACTTCGCTGTATTTTTTATGTGTGTGAATATTCACGAACATGCAACGAAATTAAGTTAACCTGCCGATATTTAAATTAATTTTATATTTTCACGGCACAAATAGCATATTCGAAATGGCAAGTAATTCAGAACTAATAGACAGAATTGAAGCTCAAGGAACTTTCCTTGGACACCCGAAAGGGCTTTACCTTTTATTCTTTACGGAAATGTGGGAACGTTTTTCCTATTATGGCATGCGTGGCATTCTAATGCTTTACATGACGAAATTGTGGATGGAGAACGGTCTTGAAATACCGAAGGAGTCTGCTTCACTAATCTACGGGTTCTTTACAGGGTTCGTTTATTTTACACCGATTATCGGAGGTTGGATCGCTGACCGTTTCATTGGTCAAAGAATGGCGATCACGATTGGAGGTATTACGATGTTTGTCGGTCAATTGGTTTTATTCGGAATGAATACTCATTTTGGTTTAGGACTAGGATTGATCCTATTGATCATTGGAAACGGTTTCTTTAAACCGAATATTTCTACAATGGTTGGACAGTTATACCGTGATGGTGATGATAAAAGAGATTCTGCATTCTCAATTTTCTACATGGGGATCAACCTTGGTGCATTGATCGCTCCATTAATCGTTGGTTTATTGGCAGAAGATATGTTTGCTACTAAGGGAGCTAATGGTGAGATTCTTTCATATGGATTCAAATATGGATTCCTGGCAGCAGCAATTGGGATGGCGTTAGGACAGATTCTGTTTAATATGCTTTCAAAAAAGTATTTATTGGAAATCGGAACTAAACCAGTTAAATCAGAAAATCTTGAAGTTTCCGCAAAGGATGATGATCTGAATAATCCCTCAACTTCCGATAAAGGAATGTCTACAATTGAAAAGCAAAGAATCGCCGTAATTGCAATTCTTACATTCTTTGTGATCTTTTTCTGGGCTGGTTTCGAACAGGCTGGTTCATCTATGACGCTTTACACAGATACGTATATCAATCGTAATTTCTTTGGTTGGGAGATTCCTACTACATTCTTCCAATCGGTTAATCCTTTGTTCATTGTTGCTTTGGCCCCAATCTTTGCATGGTTCTGGACATCAAAATATGGAAAGAGCTTAACTACTCCGGTTAAGATGAGTTTAGGTATGATCCTATTGGGTGTTGGTTTTGTTTTCATGTTGTTCGCAACTTTCGAAGTTCAAACAGCTACCGAAGCAGGAAAAGAAGTTGTTGTTCAAAAAGCTGCTCTTGCTTGGTTGATTCTTACTTATTTCTTCCACACGATTGGCGAATTGTGTTTATCACCTGTCGGACTTTCGGTAGTTACTAAATTGGCTCCGGTTAAATTAGCTTCTTTGCTGATGGGTGTATGGATGTTATCTTCTTTCGCAGCGAACATCATCGGAGGATTTGTTGCAGCCTACGTAGAAAAATTAGGTGCAGCAACGATCTTTGTTTCTATAGCGGTATTTGTTATTGCTTTAGGAATATTGATGTTGTTATTGTCAAGAAGACTCTCTAAAATGATGCATGGAGTGAAGTAAATCTTTCGAAAATATACTGAACAGTCCCCCGAAAGGAGGACTGTTCTTGTTTTATATTATTACCTTTTCCAGATGAAATTCAGAATTCTTTTTTTCGCTTTATTGTCTTCATTACCGATGTTTGGTCAAATGCGGCTATTGGATAGTGTAGAAGTCAACAAAATTAATTTAGAGGAATACCTCATAATTAATTATAGCCAGACAAAGGAAATCGAAGTCGTTCCAGGTCAAAAGATCTTTGTAGACTTTACGTTGTCAGACGTTCCGCGAGTTTACGATTCTGTAATCTATAAATGGGGAGGAATGCGTTTAGGATCGAAAGATCTGGTTCCATTTGAGATAATTGCCGACGACAACGAGAATAGTGTATCAGTTTACGTTACAAAAGAAAAAAAGCAAGTCAATCTTAGGTCGGGTGCGAAAGGATTTGATCTGAAACAAAAGGTAGAGCCCAATGAACCATGGTTCTCTTCTGATAAACTCGTATTTGGTATTTTGACCGTTCTATTGGCTATTGTATTCTATACTTCTTCTTTGCAGAATAAATTCTGGAAGAAGTTCTATATGATTATTCCATCCTTATTGCTTTGCTATTTATTGCCGGCTTTGTTTAATACGTTGGGAATAATTTCTAAAGATTACTCTTCTTTATACAATGTAGCGAAGGATTATCTTCTCCCTGCTGCATTGATTTTGATGACAATAGGTATTGATTTCAAAGCCGTAATGAATCTCGGTCCTAAAGCAATAATCATGTTCCTGACGGCAACGGTAGGAATAATACTTGGAGGACCTGTAGCGATAATTGTGTTCTCATGGATAGATCCCAGTGTAGTAGGAGGGGAGGGATACGATGCTGCTTGGAGGGGGTTTTCGACTTTAGCGGGGAGCTGGATAGGTGGAGGTGCTAATCAAGCAGCTATGCTGGAAACGTATAAGTACAATCCGGATCTATATGGTAAGATGGTCACAGTCGATATCGTTGTAGCAAATCTCTGGATGGCATTTTTACTTTGGGGAGCAGCGAGAACAGAAAAGTTTGATAAATGGTTGAAGGCAGATACATCCAGTATTGAAGAATTAAAGCAAAAAGTGAGTAATTATCAATTGTCTATTTCAAGAAATCCAAGCTTAACAGATTATATGGTCATTCTTGGCGTTGCCTTCGGAATTGTATCAATTTCGCATTTCTTTGGGGAGGACTTGGCTGTTTTTTTTGAAAATAGTTTAGGCCCGGAGTCTCCATTTGCATCATCCTTCTTTTGGCTTGTGGTTATTTCAACAACCGGAGGTTTGTTGTTGTCATTGACAAAACTAAGATCATATGAAGGAGCCGGCGCATCAAAACTGGGGAGTGTTTTTATCTACATACTTGTTGCAACTATAGGAATGAAGATGGAGCTACATGAAGCGATCAAGGAACCAATGCTGATTGTTGTGGGGATCGTTTGGATGTTGGTTCATGTTGGGATTTTATTCCTTGTAGGTAAAATGATCAGGGCACCATTTTTCTTTATCGCTGTTGGATCGAAAGCAAACGTTGGAGGGGCTGCATCAGCACCGATCGTGGCAGCAGCTTTTCATCCATCACTTGCTTCGGTAGGAGCTATTTTAGCCGTTTTAGGATATGCCTTGGGAACTTACGGAGCAATTATTTCGGCAGAGTTGATGAGGTTCGTTGCACCTTAAGACTTGTTAATGATTCCTACTTTTTAGGGCTTTTTGATCAAGCTGAAGCTTAATGATCTGGGTTTTCCTTTTTCGATTCCGGTAACGTCTACTTTCATCATTCGAGAGGAGAGCAATTGATACTCAATTTTATTTGGGAAATCGTGCTTTGGGTTTGTGAATACCCAAGTGCTGTCCGTAAATAAACTCAACATAAACTCAACGGATTGCTCATTGTTCTGCCCCGGAGCTATGGCCGAATAAACGCAATCTTTTCCATTCTTTCGAAGGGATAATTTTTCCTGATAAGAGACCGAATCATTTATTCTCCATGTACCTGTGCCCGACCACATTTGGGTATTTATTCTTGTCCAGGTTTCAGTAAAAGAGGATGAGCCGGAAGAAGATTTCCACGTTCCTTCCCAGCTTGTAAATTCAGGATCAGGCCTGTTATTACTGCATCCTTCAATTAAAAAATAAATTATTAATAAACTGATTGGTTTCATCCTATCAGATCCATGGATTGCAACTGTACAAGATTTGCGTAATCTCCCTTCGAAGCGATTAACGAATCATGACTTCCAGCTTCACTGATCTCTCCGTTTTTGATTACCAGAATTTTATCCGCCTCTCTGATGGTAGATAACCGGTGAGCAATGACAATTGAGGTACGACCTTTCATTAGATTATCTAAGGCACTTTGAACGAGCTTTTCAGACTCTGAGTCCAGTGCGCTGGTAGCTTCATCCAAGATCAGGATCTTTGGATCTTTAATAATAGCTCTGGCGATTGCAATTCGTTGCTTTTGCCCGCCGGAAAGTTGAATACCTCGATCACCGACTTCAGTATCCAAACCATTGGGAAACTTTTCAATGAATTCCCAGGCATTCGCTTTTTTCGCTGCTTCAATGATCTCTTCTTCATTTGAGTTCGGTTGGCCAAAAAGAATATTATCTCTAATTGATCCACTGAAAAGGATGACGTCCTGTGGTACGATCGCCATTTGCTTTCTCAGGTGTTCAAGCACGATTTCTCCCGCAGGAACATTATCAAAGAATATGTTGCCTTTATTTACCTCGTAATAACTTAAGATCAAAGAGGCTATGGTAGATTTACCTGATCCTGATGAGCCGATTAAAGCAATTGTTTCGCCTGATTCTACACTGAAACTGATATCCTTGAGAACTTCAATGTCTTTACGCTGTGGATAAGAGAAATTGACATTTTCAAAGGCGATCTTTCCGCTTAATGGAGGAGTTTTACTTCCATGATGTGATTTGAGTTCTGTGTCCTCATGAATAATGCTCATTAAGTTTTCAGTAGCACCAATAGCCTTCTGTATTCCGGCATACAATTCAGGAACAGATCCTACAGAAGCTCCCATCATCATTGTAAACATAATGAATTGAAAGAATCCTTCAGTATTCAATTCCGGATTTGTTCCTAATGTCATTAAAAGTCCTCTCCATATGATGAAGACAATTGCTCCGAAAAGACAGAAAATAATGAAAGAAACAAAGATTCCTCTCCATATACCACTCTTTACGTTCAGGTCTCGAATCTCTTGTGAGGAACTTTTGTATTTGTTTATCAGGAAAATTTCATTGGTGAAGGACTTGACATTGCTTATCCCAGTAAGCGCCTCTTCTATAATTGAGTTGGATTGTGCTGAGAAATCTTGGGCCTGTTTTGATAGTTTACGAATGAATCGCCCAAAAAAGACCGCAATTAAGGCCATCACTGGAACTGTACCTAGCATGATCAGGGCAAGTTTCCATGAGATAAAGAACAAAAAAGCAATACTTCCAATGATAACCACTAATTGTCTGAAGAATTCAGCGATCGTTGTCTTCAGTGTATCCTGAATCTGAGTAATATCCGATGAGATTCTACTTGTCAATTCTCCAACCTTATTTCGATTAAAAAAGTCCATTGGCATGTAGATCAATTTGCTTAATGCATCGTTTCTTAAATCACGAAGTGCATTTTCGGTAACGTTCGTGAAAATAACCACCCGAAAAAATGAGAATAGTGCCTGGAAAGCGAATAATACAAACAGTGCAAAAGCTACACCGTTAATATTATCCAGGTTGATTAGTTTTACAGCATCACTGCTGTCGGAAATTTCACTTCCTCCGAGAAGTTTACCCATTAAGTAGGGAAAGATCAGTCCTATTGCTGAAGATAAAGCCAGAAAAATCCACCCGATCAAATACATCCCAGCGTATGGACGAAGATACGCGAAGATACCCCGAGCTTTTTCAATTGAAGATTTGGTGATCTTTTCCTTTTCTTTTTTATTTGTTGGACTCAACACTGGTTTTCTGATTGGAATACAAAAATAGGGTGTTAGGATGGATTTCTTTCTTTTTTTTAGAATTTTGCATTCTGACATTGTAGATTTCAAAAAAAGCCTATCTTTGCAATCCGAATTTTTGAGAACGAACAAGCGTAAAGATTATATATCATGAAAAGAACGTTTCAACCATCAGTAAGAAAAAGAAGAAACAAGCACGGTTTCAGAAGCCGTATGGCCACTAAGAACGGGCGTAGAGTTCTTGCTTCGCGTCGTCGCAAGGGTAGAAAGAAGCTTACTGTTTCTGATGAGCCTTTCCACAAGCGTTAATTAATTTTAACCTTGTCAAGATATTGGTCGAAGCAAATTGCTTCGACCTTTTTTGTTTCATGTTTTTCGTGTTTAGCTAATTTTTTAAGGCTAATATTTATTAACTTAAGTAGAGTATAAATTTTAAAAACTCAATTTAATGTTAGTAAAAACCTTTAGTAGTGCGGTGTTTGGGATTAATGCGGAGAAGATAACTATTGAAGTGAATCTTGGCCAAGGAATCAATTACTTTTTAGTTGGTTTGCCTGATAATGCCGTCAAAGAAAGTAATCAGCGGATAAAAGCCGCCTTCACAAACAATGGATTTAAATTTCCGGGTAAGGAAATAACAGTGAATATGGCTCCGGCTGATATACGCAAAGAAGGAGCCGTCTATGATCTTCCTATTGCCATTGGAATATTGGCTGCAAGTGAGCAGGTTAATTCAGAATCACTGGAAAATTATCTGATGATTGGTGAATTGTCTCTCGATGGAATGTTAAGACCGGTTCGTGGTGTTTTACCAATTGTAATACAGGCAAGGAATGATGGTTTTAAAGGAATATTACTCCCGGAGGAAAATGCTTCTGAGGCTGCGGTTGTTTCTGGAATCGAGATCTATCCTGTAAAAAGCTTGAAGCAAGTAGTTTCATTTTTAAATAATGAAGAAAGTGTTTCTCCAATTACCCCTTACTTTAATCTAGATGGCGGACTACTAAATTCATTTGAATTAGATTTTTGTGATGTGAAAGGTCAGATGAATATCAAAAGAGCATTTGAAATTGCAGCAGCTGGAGGGCATAATATTATTTTGGTAGGTCCTCCCGGGGCAGGTAAATCAATGTTAGCGAAGAGGCTGCCAACAATTTTACCTCCAATGACCGAAGACGAGGCATTGGAAACAACAAAGATCCATTCGGTGGCTGGTAGAAAAAGATTGATTAAAGGGTTGATGATAGAGCGTCCATTCAGAAAACCACATCACACAATTTCAGATGTAGCTCTGGTCGGAGGAGGTACCATTCCCCAACCGGGTGAGATTTCTTTAGCACACAATGGAGTGCTTTTTCTTGATGAGTTACCGGAATATAAAAGATCAGTATTAGAAGTAATGAGGCAGCCGCTTGAGGACCGGCAAGTAACAATATCACGAGCCAAGTTTACTGTGGATTATCCGGCCTCATTCATGTTGGTTGCAGCAATGAATCCTTGTCCGTGTGGGTATCATAATCATCCGACCCGAAAATGTGTATGTGGACCAGGTGTTGTTCAGCGATATCTTAACCGTATTTCAGGACCTTTGATGGATCGAATTGATCTCCATGTAGAAGTAACTCCAGTGGGTCATTCGGAATTGATCTCATCAGCCTCTAATGAGTATTCAATGGAAATCAAGTCAAGAGTTATAAAAGCTCGAAATATTCAAAAGGAAAGGTATTCTTCAGAAAGGATTTATTGCAATGCACAAATGAATAAAAAAGGTCAGGAGTTGCATTGTAAAATTTCTTCGGAGGTAAGCGAGGTTTTAAAAGTAGCAATGGAGAAAATGGGTCTATCTGCCAGAGCTTACGATCGGATTTTAAAAGTTGCCCGAACGATTGCTGATCTCGATGGTTCAGAGGATATTCTGTCTATACACGTTGCTGAGGCGATTCAATTTCGTTCTCTCGATAAAAAGGGTTGGGCAGAAAATATTTCGTAGGAGTTCACTTTTAATCATCAGAAAGTTATTTTGGGATAAAATATCAACTCTAATGTTCAATCACTGATATAAATTCCTAATTTGGGAAAATATTTTCAAAAATTGGAAGAATGAAGAAGGCCAAGATTTTCATTGTTGAGGATGATCCCCTGTATGGCAAATTGATCAGACATAAATTGTCTATGGATCCAGATTTTGAAGTTGAGCTGTGTACCACTGGAGCAGAATTGATAAAAAAGTTGGTAGAAAATCCCGATGTTGTGACATTAGATTGCGGTTTACCCGATTACTCAGGAATAGATTTACTTCATAAAGTAAAAGACTCTTGTCCAAATTCGGAGGTTATTGTGTTGTCTGGACAACATGAAATCGATACTGCAGTCGAAATGCTGAAAGGCGGGGCATATGATTATTTAAGTAAGGATCAAAAAGCATTAGATACACTCTGGCTTGTAGTTCATAAAGCTATTCAAAAAGCAAACATGAACCGTGAATTAGAAAATTTGAGTGATGTCGTATCCGAAAAATATCGTTTCAGCGAATATATGGTCGGTTCTAGTTCAGCCATGAAAATGGTATTTTCTCTTTTAGAGAAGACAACCAAAACAAACATTACCGTTTCGATCACAGGAGCAACAGGTACCGGAAAAGAATTAGCAGCGAAGGCAATTCATTATAACTCGGTTCGAATGAAAAAGCCTTTTATTGCAATCAATGTTGCTGCAATACCAAAAGAATTGATCGAGAGTGAGTTATTTGGGTTTGATAAAGGAGCGTTTACTGGTGCTGATCAATCCAAAGAGGGTAAATTTGAGCTTGCTGATGGGGGAACTCTTTTCCTGGATGAGATTGGAGAAATGGATTTAAACATGCAATCAAAATTACTCAGAGTTTTGCAAGAAAGGGAAATTACAAGACTGGGGTCAAACAAATCAAAAGAGATAGATATACGTCTGATCGTCGCAACTCACAGAGATCTCTTAAAAGAAGTTAAGAACGGTAATTTTAGGGAAGACCTCTACTACAGACTTGCAGGATTAACAATTCAATTACCTGATTTAAAGGACAGAGAACAGGATATTTTGCTCTTATCTAAATTTTTCATTAAGACTTTTTGTGATGAGAATAAAATGGCTGTTAAAGTTCTTTCCAAAGAGGCCATGGAAAAATTGATGAAGTATAATTATCCCGGGAATGTAAGAGAATTGAAATCTCTCATTGACGTAGCATGTGTTTTGGCTGATGGTAATACAATTATGGAAGGGGATATTCAATTAATGAGATCAGATGACATAGAGGATCTTATGAACCAGGAATTGTCCCTCGAAGAATATAACAATAGGATTATTAAGTTCTTTTTAGCAAAATATAATAATAATGTACTCAAAGTGGCGGATAAATTACAAGTCGGAAAATCAACGATTTATAGAATGATAAAAGAAGGTAAAATTTAATTTCACCGGTGTGTACGGAATAGTGAACCAAGCAATCCAAGGTTTAGTTGAAGAAAATTTTGGAACTGAACAATGGGTAAAGATTAAAGAAAAGGCAAATGTTTCTTATGAGTATTTTCTCAATAACGAAGCATACGATGATGACATTACCTATGAATTAATAGGTGCATCGACAGAAATTTTAGGTTGGTCTGCTCAAGAGTTACTTACAGCCTTTGGTAGATATTGGATATTAAAAGTCGGATATGAGAAATATGGAGATCTGATGAAAGCAGGAGGTAGTAATCTTGAAACCTTCTTGTTCAACCTTCCGAATTTCCATGGCCGAATAATGCTGATTTATCCAAAACTCAATCCACCTGAGTTTAAAGTGGAAAAACTTGGTGATGGTCATTTAATTCTACATTATTATTCAAGTCGTGAAGGATTAACACATTTTGTACAAGGTCTATGTTTTGGGCTTGCAGAAATGTTCAAAGAGACAATCAATATTGAGCTTATAAGTTCGACGAATGATATTATGTGGCATGATCGATTTGAAATAAAGATTAGTTAAAATGCACAATAAATTTTTCTTCAACACATCTGAGATCGATAAGATTTTTCCATTTAGCCTGACAATTGGCAGAGATTTGAAACTTGGTTATGTGGGTTCTTCAATGAAAAAGATAATTGGTGATGTTGAAGGAATGGACTTTGATAAAGTATTCAAATTCACAAGACCAAGACTTTCGATTGAAATGCATTTCAAGTCATTTCAAGAACACCAAAATATGGTTGTAATTCTTGAATCTTTAGAATTTCCAATTAAAACAAGTTTTAGGGGTCAGTTTGTTTTTATCGAGAGTAGAGATGAGATTCTTTATGTTAACTCTCCTTGGATCACAGATATAATCGACCTTAACCTTCATAATTTGCTGATTACAGATTTTGCCATACATGACCCAATTACCGATCATCTGCAGCTGCTGAAATCACAACAAATAGTGAACGAAGATCTGAATAAACTTCTTGAACAAACATTAAGGCAACGCGATGAGCTCATTGAAAAGAATGAAACTATTTTTGGATTAGCTCAATTTCCAGATGAAAGTCCCCATCCAATTATTAGAATAAATTATGATGGGCAAATCATGTATGGGAATCCTTCCGCCCAGAAAATCTTATCAATTAAATCTCACTTTTTCTGGATGGATTTCATGTCTGAAATTATAGAAAGTGAGGGTAAAGCATACACTAAATTAAAGGATATCCAAGGTGAGACATATGAAATATCTATAGTGCCATTTCCAAATAGTAAATACATCAATTTTTATTTAAAAGATGTATCCAACATTTTAAAATATGAGCAGGAGCTGATCAATTTAAATTCCCGATTATCTGCAATTCTTGAAAATATGCAAGTTGGTGTATTGGCAGAATCTCAAGACAGAAGAGTGATCATGGCGAATCAATTATTCTGTGATATTTTCAACATACCTATAGGACCAGATCAATTGGAAGGTACTGATTGTAAAGAAGCAGCGAAGAATACAGCTCAGCTCTTTAAAAATACTGTTGATTTTCTCAGTGATATTGAGGAAATAATTAAATCCGAAAAACCAGTTTATGGCCAGAAATTGGAAATGAAAGACGGAAGGATACTAGAAAGAGATTTTATTCCGGTTGTTGAAAATAATAAAATGAATGGCTTCATTTGGAGATATGAAGATGTTACAGCAATTGTAAAACATAAAGAGAGTTTACGAAAAGTCGAGGATAAGTACAGCAAAATCATTGAAAATCTCGATTTTGGTCTCATTGAGGTTGATGAGAACGAAGTAATAATAAAAGCATACCCAGCATTCTGCAAATTAGTTGGCTATTCAGCAGAAGAATTAATCGGCAACAATGCACGTGAAATATTAGCATTTGAAGAAGATTTGAAATCTTTGGATATACAGCTTTCAAATCGATCAAGAGGAGAATCTGGTGTGTATGAAGTTCGTATTAGATGCAAGTCAGGAGAAATTAAATGGGTGATTATTTCCGGCGCACCTATTTTTAACGAAAGTGGTGAAGTGATTGGTTCTTTGGGAATTCATATTGATATTACAGAAAGAATTGAGTCAGAACAAGAGCTTATTGATGCAAAAAATCAAGCATTACAATCTGTAAGATTAAAAGAGGCTTTCATGGCCAATATGAGTCATGAGATTAGAACGCCGCTTCATGCAATTAATGGAATGATAGAGCTAATAAGTGAAACAGATCTAAATGACGAACAATCATTATATATTCAAGCGATCAAGACTTCTTCAAATAATCTATTGAGTTTGATCAATGACATACTGGATTTTTCCAAAATAGAATCAGGTAAAATGGAAATTTCCCTAGCTGAAGTAGATCTCAGACATCTGGTGACCAACGTTTATAATAGTTTCAAGCCACAGGCAGATGATAAAAACATTGACTTGAAGGTTTATTTTGATGATCGAATAAAAAACTTTGTCTTAGCCGATAACTTGAAAATTACTCAAGTATTATTCAATTTGATGCATAATGCAATAAAGTTTACTTCTGAAGGCAGTGTTGGGATTCAGACAGAGATGAACGATGAAAGTGAAACGTCGTACAAAATATTCTTCAAGGTTTTTGACACAGGGAAAGGAATTAGTTCTGAAAATCAAAAAATTATCTTCGATACTTTTGTTCAGGAAGATTCAAGTATTTCAAGGAATTTTGGGGGATCTGGTTTAGGGTTACCGATTAGTCAAAGTTTAGTGGCAATCATGGGCGGAGAATTAAAATTGGAAAGTGAACTTGGTCAGGGATCCTTTTTTCATTTTGAATTAGAGCTCCAAAAGATCGATGAAAGATCTATTAAAAATGAAAATGATGTAGCAAAAGAAAGTATTGATCTTAAGAAAATTAAAATTTTAGTTGCTGAGGACAATGACATGAATCAATTGCTGATACATTCGTTATTAACGAAAATGAATGCTGATTTTCAGGTAGTCCATAATGGACAAGAGGCTATTAATATTCTTAAGAAGGAAACTTTTGATATTGTCCTGATGGATATTCAGATGCCAGTAATGGATGGCCTTACGGCTTTTAGAATAATTAAAGATGAATTGAAATTGTCGATACCCGTAGTGGCATTATCTGCCAATGTCTCCCAAAAGGACGTTGAATATTACAAAAAAGTTGGAATGACTTATTGTTTAGGAAAACCATTCAATTCCAGTCAATTAGAAAGTCTTCTAAATCGTTTGTTGAAGGATAAAATAAATACTGTTAGTCTCACACCCTCATTTTCGAAATTGATTGCACTTAGCGATGGAGATGAAGAATTTGTTGAGACAATTAAGGCTACGTTTTACAAGAGTACTTCAAAAATTGTCGAAGAAATTGAGGGCGCTCTCAAAATGGGAGATTCACTGAAAATAAATAGACTTTCTCACCAATTAAAACCTTCATTAGATCTTTTTGGACTTGATGGGCTGTATCAAATGGCAATTGCTTTAGAAAAGTCAGAATTAAATCCAGAACTAACTTCAAAATTTTGTACTGATCTAAAGGAAATATTAATGAATTGGGAAGTGATTTGAGGGATAAAAAAATTAGTTTTTTATTGAAAATAATGACGATTTATCCTAAAATTATTCAATAGTTCACGTCTCTTTGATAATCTTGCTTTTTTCGTTGAACTGCTTTTCTACCAGCTTCTTTAGTCTGTCTGTATTCTTGATTAGTCAGTATCAGAAGCATATTTCAATCAGCTTCTCCATTTTGGGACAATGATCAAAAAGGATCATTTTGTTTTCGTTAGAAATGGCAGCAACGGGAATTTGATGCTTTGAAACCATATCAAGTTCATGAGTGGAAAATAAAATTCCCTTTCCCTTGTGTGATAGGTCGATCAAAAGGTTGAATATGATCTCTCTATTTCTATAATCGAGAAAGGTAGTGGGCTCATCCATGATAATATAAGGTGTCTCCTGTGCCAGCGCTCTAGCGATTGAGGCTAACTGAAGTTGACCGTCACTAAGTTCAGATGTATTAAGACCTGACAAGGACTTTATCCCGGCTGATTTTAACGCTTCAAATGCGACTTCTTTATCGACGTATGAAATTGAGCCAAAACGATCGAGATATGGTGTTCTGCCGAGCAGTATATAATCTAAAACGGAAAGTCCATCCACTCCTTTGAATCCATGACCAATAAAAGACACAAGGCTTGAGAGTTTAGCTCTATCCAGTTTGTGAAGAGAAATGTCATCAATTGTTACTGTTCCACTTATGGGTGGGATTTGATTCATTAAAGTCTTTAGAAACGTCGTTTTACCCATTCCATTGGCACCGATCAGTGCTTTTATTTCACCTGGTCTTAGTATCATTTCATTGACTTCAATCAATGTAGAAGTGTATCCGATTGATATGTTTTTCAATTCGATCACTTCAATTTCTTTATGATGATTAACATAATAAAAGGGGCTCCGATCAAGGCGGTGATAGCGTTAATTGGAATCAATATAATTGGTTCAAACCAGATGGTAATAAGGTCGGCGATCAATAAAAAGTGAGCTCCTAGAATGGTATTTGCGTAAGTGAGCTTCCTGTGATTCGCTGTCTTGAATATGATCCGACTTAAATTGGGAATTGCAAGTCCGACAAAGCTGATAGGTCCGCAAAAGGCAGTCACCATTCCAGCAAGTAGGGCAGTGATTGAGATCATGGCTATTCTTAGGCTACGGAGATTGATTCCAAGGCTTGAAGCCGCATTTTCTCCCAAAACAAGTGCATTGATTCCTTTAAGCTGAGTTAACAAGAGTAAAACGCCGATCACAAATGAGATAAATATGAAAACGATCTGACCGGATTCTACTTTTTGTAACGAGCCTAATCCCCAAAGTGTGAAGATCTTCATGTTCTCGGGAGTACTGATCGAAAGTAGGATAGAGGTTATGGCTGAGGTGAAACTGCCGATCATGATCCCAATTAAAAGCAAAGAGACAATATTTCGCAGGAAAAATGAAAATGTGAGAATTATCAGTCCGAAAATAAATGCCCCGATGAGAGCAGAACCAAGCAAGCCTGCATCTGATTGGAAAAATGAGATTCCGGTAAGTGTTCCCAGTGCCACTGTAAATGCTGCACCAGAATTGATCCCCAGGATATAAGGACCTGCAAGTGGGTTTTGGAAAAGGGTTTGCATTAACATTCCTGCCAGGGAGAGGGACGCTCCGGCCAGAATGGCGGTTAATGTTCGTGGTACCCTGAATTCCTGAATGATCACATGATTAAGGTCATTAGGGTCGAACCTTGTAAAGCTCGATACCAATTCTGAAAAGGTTATATCAAATTTACCAGACAATACATGTGTGAACGCAAGTAGTCCCAAGGTTATAGGTAGTAAGATGAGGCTTCTCTTGTAGGCGCTAGACACAGTTAATTCAGTTTTTTGTAAAAGTATAAATTTACAGGGTCTCCACTTCTTATTGAGATCAGGTCTGAAAGTACTTTTTGAGGTTCCACGGCGCTCATTTCCCAGAAATAATTCATGTTATGCGAATAACAGAATACCTTATTTTTTTTGAAGCTTTCAAGGTGTTTTATCTTGCTTGAGATTTGGAGTATTTTTTTCTTTGAATCAAATCCTGGGTTAAACCAGATATCTGCGGATTTACAATCATATAAGATCTCCTCGATACTTCTGGGGATACTCCCGGTACCATTTGTTTTTGAGTAGACATACTTTATTCCTGCGTCGTTGAATAGTCTTGCCGTGTAGCTTTCTCCGGATGGAGACCACCATGTATCGCCATATAAAAATCCACTCATACAACGTGTCTCAGAGGGTTTTGTTCTAGCGGTTAATTGCAGATAATCGGTCTTTATTTGATTGAAGATCTTTTGGGCTTCCTTTAATCTTCCGGTAAGTAAGCCATGGACAAGAATCCATTCAGCTTTCCCTAAAGGATGCTCCTCTCGCCAGTCAAGGTCAGGAATAAGGATGATCCCCATTTTTTTTAATTCTTTTTGCTTGGGAAATTCATTTCCGAAATCACTGAACATGACTATGTCAGGATCACTTTTGATCAGTTTTTCGATTGGGAAATTTCCTTCATCTCCAAACGATGTGATCATTCCATTTGATGCTCTTGATCTGAAAGTTTCATTGAAAAGAAATGCGGTGTCTGAAATTCCGATAACTTTGTCAAAGGTTTTTAAAAGAGCAGCCCTACCGATCATGCTGGCAGACAGAAGTACCATTCGATTGGTTGGAATTGTAAGATCACAATTCTTGGTAGTAGAATTTTTGCCAATTACTAGCTCAAAGTGATCTTTTTTGTCCGGATTTTGAATGGTTAGAATGTAATGATCATTAGAGTGAGTGATCATAAAGCAATTCGCAAATTCAACAGGGATATCTTCGCTTTTCTCTGATTTTTCTGTACTTTTTTTCGTGCTTTCCCCACAGGATGTAAGAAGGAGGATCAATAGCATAAAAGAATAGCGAGCTTTCATTTTGGTTGTAAAGGTAGCGGTTACGCTTTAAAATAAAAAAGCCCCGGAAATTTCCGGGGCTTGTATTTTTTTGACTTCAATTATTCTCCAACAACCTCAAACTTTACTGTAGCCTGAACATCTTTATGAAGATTAGCCATTGCTTCAAATGAACCTATCTCACGGATTGGTTCATTTTTGATCTTCAACGATTTACGGTCGATATCGATACCTGCAGCCTTAAGAGCTTCAGAAAGCTGAACTGTGTTTACAGAACCGAAGATCTTACCGTTCTCACCGGCTTTAGTAGTGATCGTAACAGAAGTACCTTCCAGCTTAGAAGCCAATTCCTGAGCTTCAGCAAGGATCTTTGTCTCTTTGTGTGCTTTTTGTCTCATTACTTCTTCATGCGCTTTTTTCGCTGAAGCAGTAGCTAATACTGCGTATCCTTGTGGGATAAGGAAGTTACGACCGTATCCTGGCTTAACCTTTACGATCTCATTCGCATATCCTAACTTATCTACGTTCTTTTTAAGAATTATTTCCATTGTTCAATTTTTTCCTGTTCAACAATCGTTTTATTTCAACATATCGCCTACGTAAGGAAGGATCGCCAAATGACGAGCTCTTTTGATCGCCTTATTCACTCTCTTCTGGTATTTCGCAGAAGTTCCAGTAATTCGACGAGGAAGGATCTTTCCTTGTTCGTTCACCAACTTCAAAAGGAAGTTAGGATCTTTGTAATCGATGAATTTAATACCGCTCTTTTTGAATCGGCAGTATTTTTCTTTTTTGATCTCAATGTTGATCGGAGTCAAATAACGAATATCATTTTGTGACATGATTCTTCTTTTTTAAAGGTTAATGAATTAAGCTTCGGCAGCTGCAGTTTTCTTTTCACCCATTTTAGCTCTTCTTTTCTCAGAGTATTCTAGGTGATCCTTATCCATTCTAACTGTCAGGAATCTCATGATACGCTCATCACGCTTCATTTGTAGTTCCATATCGGCAACTACATTTCCTTCAGCTTGGAATTCAACTAGGAAATAAAATCCTGTTGATTTCTTCTGGATCGGGTATGCCATTTTTCAATTCGTTATTTATTCAACAAGTCTTTTAATTGGTCCCAACGTGGGTCCGTATCCGTTTCAGTTTCTT
>JALRFI010000044.1 GCA_023253775.1 Crocinitomicaceae bacterium | reverse complement strand
TTTTTTTCTTCCTCCTGTTCTCTTGCAAAAATGAACAGGAAGGCAAAGATGATTTGAAAGAAAATAAGGCCGGATTGAGCGTCTTCAATATGGGTTCAATGTTTAGTGAATCCGAAAATTGGTTGTCCTTTCCAGTTTGGTTCAATGATTCAGTCTTAAAAATGAATAGGATCAAAGAGATCAGAAGAAGGGTTTATCATATTTCAATTAATGATCTGGAGGATTCGGATGACATTGAAGACATACCGAGAGAAACAAGAGTTTACCATTTTGACCGTCAAGGAACCATCAAATCAGTCGAGATCGCCTATTTATTCGATGACCAGGAAATTGGAAGAGTGGCTTATGTCTTTACGCCTACGGATATTCCCAATTATTTCAGTGTTAAGACCATTGTTGGGGAGCAGGTCAATTATGACGGGCTCATCAGAGAATTACCTTTTAAGCAACATAATTTGATCTCAAGATCCAAGAAGGGGATGACATTTGTCGAAATGGAAACAGGAAATCACTTGCACATAATGACAGACCCGAAATATTTTGGCCCTCTTTCTGTGGATTCTATCTTTAATCCGCATCCTGAAGATCTGATCGTATTGGGCAGACCTGCAAAAATGAAAAAGAAATACAATGTGGTGAATAAGGTCCATGAAAGCAATGTCAACCTGTTTACATATACAAGAGATGGCTTTCCAATGATGATCGAACGATCAGAATTTCCATTCGACAATAAAAGATCTGTTACTTACGATAAAAATTCTCGTTGTGTAGGATACATTGATTCAACATTTTCTGAAAGTGCTTTCCTAACAGCGATAACCTCTGAATTCAAATTAAATGAACAAGGGTTACCTGTAAAACAGAATCGATTTAAGGAGAGTGGCAAAAGAAAAACAAGAATTGCTTTTGAAGAATATGAATATGACTTTTACGAAACAAACAGGTAGACTGATCCTATTAGCGGCAGCATTATTTCTTAATGTAGTAAGTTTTGGACAAAAGATCCATACGGATACGATAAACGGTGAAGTATTTCACGTATATCCGTTCAGATCAAATGTCTCATACCATAGTTCCTACTACTCAGCTTGGAAACGTGACGTATTTGTATCGAACCGCAAGATCAACAAGATGTGGTATAAGGATATGGAAGGGGAATTCAATCGTAAGGACTTCAGAAGATTTATGAAGGATGTTCGACAAGAAAACCGAATGTGGAAAGAGTATGAGGAATCTGGATCAAATAAAAGAAAATTGAAAAGGGCGGTAAGAGTTAATCCAATGCCAATGTTGGAGCAGCATTACTCAATGGAAAAAGATATCGTTCCATTCCTGGACCCAATACCGGATGGAAGGTATGTGCAGTATTTCGATTCCTTCAATCTAATAAAAAAGAATGGAAAGGGTACTTTGATTGGAGACCGAATTTCAGGAATCTTTACGATTAAAAACAATGTACTTGACGGTCCAGCCTGCTGGTTGAACATGGACGGAGACACGCTGAAATACGGGATGTTCAAAGAAGGGTTAAAGGAAGGAGAATGGATATTGATCAACCGTAAGCTGGAGTTTTCCTTGAGCAAGGAAAACATCAAACATTATGCAGACTTTGGCTATCCTAAAATGGATACGATTGTGGAAAGTTTTCATTTTGTGAATGGAATTAAGAATGGGAAATATTCAATGTACAGCAACTCTTATTTTCCAGTTATTGAAGGAGCGTTTTCAGACAATGAAATGATTGGAGAATGGATCGAAAGGGAAATCCAGATTACTGGAAAAGGGTCAAAACGTAAAAGAAATCGTTACAACGAGAATGTCACGTTTAGATACACTCCTGTTTTGTCAGACACAATAGTTAAAAGGCCGATGATCAGATTTCATTTGATTAAAAGCGACGACTTCAGTAATGAATTTGAGTTTGAAAGCAAGTATGAACCGAACATTAGATTTTCGAAACTATATAGCTTGGCCATTCCTAAAGATGAGTCTTTCGAACTAGAACTGGAGGAAGAACTGGTAAATTCATATGAGGGCGGTGACGAGGAAGACATGGGAATGTATGAGGAGGAAATGTACTACGAAGATGAAGAATATTATTATGAGGAAATGTATTCTCGCGAATCATATGACTATAAGCTTGGTAAGTATATATCTCATGCAAAATTGATCGATAGTCTGGGAATCAAATTCAATTTCGATGGTGTTTATGAAAAAAGATATCCCAACGGGCAATTGATGGTTCGATACGAGTTTGATAATGGAACTTTATTGCAAGAGGATACCATCTTTTGGGACAATGGTCGTCCGTACGACGTAATTGTTTTCGAGGAAGATTCTTCACATTACATTCAACGGATCTATGACTATACAGGTATTTTGTATAAGGAGATCGTATTTGATTCAATTGGAGATTTCATTCGTTTGAATTTTGAACCTCCCAAAGTAAAATACCTCACCATCGACGGATTTGTAGCAGAGGACAGAATTGGAAACGGCAAGTATTTCTTCTTCGATAAATTGGATACGCTGGCTCATGAAATTGCTGATTCCATGGTCATCTTCAGATCTTGGTTTAAGAAGGACACCTCCCTATTGTACAGCAGAAGTTATAACCCGATGGATAAAACCCTGCAATTCTATCTTCAAAGTATTCAAGGGAATAAAGTGCTTGATGCGGAAATCAATTTTGCCGAGGATTTTGAAAGCTGGACCGGTCAGAAAAACTATACCGCTGGTCCACTTCGTCTTGAAACGAAAACATCAGCCTCCTTCAATGAATTTTATCCGAAAGATTCCATTCCTCAAACGCATGTAAACAGCTTTGGGCAGCTATTCGATCTTACAGAAGACTACACGCTGCTTGTTAAAGAAAATCCATTTAGCGGACCCATTGAACTTGGATTTCGAAGATCAGCATTAAGTATCAATGTCGGGAAGAAATTAACCATTGATTTTCCGAAACCTTATGAGAAGCTCAAGAAACTTCAGAATGATGTAGATAACTATCGAATGACCGGGAAGTGTAAAAACAAACTTTTGTTTAGTATCATAGATGCATCCGAGATTGATGAGGAGTATGCTGCTGGTATTTTCGGAGGATTATTCGGAGGACCAATTGGTGATTGGGTGGAATATCCATACGATGGATATTACGGAGAATACGAATCGAAAAGTAAACGAAAAATGGCTCCCTATCCAGATAGAGTAACGGGGTACTTCCTGAATGGAAAACCAGATGGTATTTGGAAGGTGTATGATCAGTTCGGGAAGCTGTTGACGGAAATGAATTACAAAAATGGTGAGCTTGAAGGAGAATTGCGTCAATATGCCTATGCGTATCCAAGAGACAGGGAATATTATTACGAAGACTATGGAGATACCTTCCCAAAAAAGAAGACCTATTACAATTTCAATATTCTTAATTTTAAAAATGGAATGCAGAATGGTGAAGCCAGTGAATTTGACTGGACAGGACAATTATTGTCAAGGGAAAATTTTGTCGATGGTCTTCGTCAGGGCCCTGCTTTTGAGAGAAACACACTCGCGCATACCAATTTGAATTACCTCGATAATTCTCTTGATGGTTACGTCAGAACTTATCTGACCATACCTGAAAGAGATTCTATTCTTTTATTCGATCTGAATTTTCAGAATGGGCTGTTGCAAGGGGAGTCGAAAAGTTACCATATCAATGGGGGTTTAGCCAAAAGAGGATTCTTTTTGAATGGAGATCCGATTGACGATTATGAAGCATATGACACGCTTGGATTCAAGTATCATTATGTCAAATTCATGTATTCATTCCCGTTGGAAGAAAAGATCTGGGAAGAAAATCAATTGAGTGTGCGTTATCTGTTCGATTGGAGAGATTCCATCCGTTTTGTTCCACAGGACATTACTTCGACTCAAAGTCTAGATAGAATACTTTATCAATATGGAATCGGTGAACAGAATCTCTACCGTCCATATTTTGGTCGACCAAGTTTGATCGATAAGAAAGGGATCGACTACCACATGACCAAGTATTATCCAAATGACACGATCGCCAGAGATGGGTTACTTTCGAAAGGGAAGAAAGTGGGCTGCTGGAAATACTACAGTTACGAGGGAGAAATGCTCTATGAGGCAGATTATTTTGATACAATTCTGGTAATCAACGACAGTGTTTCGTTCAAATCGAAGGGAATCCTAACAGATTATGATGC
>JALRFI010000235.1 GCA_023253775.1 Crocinitomicaceae bacterium | reverse complement strand
TTCTAGATTCGTAATATGTGGTTCCAAAGGCAAAGACCTCAAATTTCCTTGTCCCACTATTGCATCCTGTGAAAAATGGGCACTAAAGGAATTGATACCCGTTCCATATCCGGCAGCTGGTCTTACCCAGAATTCAACAGCATAGATCTCTCCCGCTTTCATAGCCTCTGATAACTCAGTGGTGCAATACTCCCGAAGATCGTCACCGGCACAAAACAAACCAATAAAGCCCTCACCAGCCTTTGGCAATTGATTCGGTGCCATTCTGTTCTTTCCTATTCCGTTGTATGCACAGTCTTTCCAGAAAAGATCAGGAGTCCCTTGATGATTTTGAACGGATGACCAGTGTTTCGTATTGGTTAAAAACACAGAAGCTCCCGGGCACCCCGTATTCTCTTCAAATCCTGGATTGCGAACAATATTCTGCGCATTGAGCCGATCTGCATAACTGCTCATTAGCACCAAGAAAAAAAGGGAAACCAGTTTGTTCGCCATATGAATTTGAATAATATGTTAACGAAATTAACTTAGAATGGATAACCAATTCCGAAATGGAAGACAGGTTTAAATGGTGCCGGCATTAATTTGTATTGCTTGATGTATTTCCATGAATCATTGAAATCAGGAGGCGTCGTTAGTGTTGGATTATCACTCATGTACATATTGATTGCTTTTTGACCAAACAATTCCATTCCTTCTCGGTAATAGGTTTCTCGAGTACCTCTGTCATCAAAGATCCATTTCGATCCTGACTGATATGCTGGATTATAGATTGGAATACCGACATCAAAACGGAATACAAAGAATTCAAAATCATATCGCAAACCAAATCCTCCGGCTAACTTGATCTCTTTATACCAGTTTCCAGAGAACTTTCCCCCATCACGATTCACGTCATCGTTGATCGTCCAGATATTACCTGCATCTGCAAAGAAGGCACCTTTAAAACTTGTCCCCATATTGAAACGATATTCGAAAGTTGCTGCAAGTCGGATATCACCAATTTGGGTATTAGCCGCATTGGTATCCAAATATGATTTGTAGATCCCCGGAGCCATTGTTCTCGCTTTCCATCCTCGGTTATCATTTGATCCTCCTCCAAAGAAACCATAATCATAAGGCATTGAAGTGGTCATATTTCCGTAAGGTACCCCAATTCCAGCCAAAGCCCTGGAATGAATACTCATTTTTCGGTTAATTGGTCTTGAGAAAATGAAGTCATTATCAATTCTTGCAAACTGCGAATAAGCAACGCCAAATAAACTATCCGGAGTCTCTGGAAAAGCATCATCCCCTACCTTCAACATTCTTAGCGTATTTCCAGCGATATCAAATGTCGAATTGTATAGAATAATATTTTTCGACGTTTTATCGTCCTTGTCCTTGTTGTTATATTGAAGAGTTAATTTGAAATCCTGCCAGATCAATTGATTTGAATATGCATTTTCCAAGAAAATGTCGTTCAATTCAGCAATTCTCTGTGCGAAATCCGGCGATTTGTTAATTCTAACGAATTTAACAACCGAGACAAACGGTAACCCCATCTGAAAGATCTGTGTCTTTGAAACATAGAACTTGTACAGATAATTAAACTGAAAAACATATCGCTCAAAATCTGTTCGATTCTGATAATTCATGGCCGTGGATAATTCTGTACGAGGACGCTGACGCTTGCCCAATCTGGTCACCTTTGTCGGAAATAAACCTGGTAGATCGAATTTCAAACTTGGACCAATCTCAAATGTGTTGAAAATCCTTCCTTCATCATCCAAAATGCTTGGCTGAGACTCAAAACCTCCCCCTAAAGAGAAAGTCACCTTTTCACCTCCTCCAAAGAGATTCTTATTGGTATAATTCACCGATGAAGCAAGCCCAAGGAAACCGTTTGAGGTTGTAAATCGAGGTTCAAAACTGAAATTTTGTTTCTTGGAAGGAACCAGGTAATAATGTACCTCAATAAAATTGGTTCCCGGAATTTCTTTCAATACGGGTTTGATCGCCTGAAATAGCCCTAACTGCAATAAACGAGTATAGCTTCTCTCCAAATAATACTCTTTGTAATAATTGTCTTTTTCAAGGTAGTTCTGTGCTTCCAACAAGCCTGGATCAATACTCAGCTTCCCGTTGTAAAGAAAGGTAGCTACCCTGAAAGGGTTCAATGATCCATCCTTCTTTTTGATCTCTGCGTATACAAACGTATCAATGGCATTCACGAACTGGCCATCCATCAGACTTAAACCAAGTTCCTCAACCTTCTCCTTAAAGCTTCCTTCAAAATAAGTTGTGTCAGCGATATGGAAATAAACGTTTTTGACATATGTCGTTCGGTGAGGCCTTGCAATCAAACTATCTCTGTTCAGATCAGAACGAATCATTCTGTCACCAAATACAACACCCACAGATGCTCTCATATCCCCTAATGTCGTGTCCACTTCATAAGTGATGTGCGATGAGCTGAATCCATATAACGCATTATCCCTCATGGAACGAGCCACTTGAGAACGATAATCTTCCAGAAGATCTTTGTCAAGCTTTTCTCCAATCAGTGGTGTTTCATCTTGTTTTTTGACGAACTTATTGTACATCAATTCTACATCTCTGTTATGCGTTTTGATGTAAACAGAATCGATCAAATAAGGCTTGCCGGTTTGAATACTGTATTTTGCAATGGCCTTCCTACTTTTTTTATAAGTCACTTCTGAATTGACCTCTCCATAATAATACCCCTTTGACAAGAGATACAATCCCAATTGCTCGTCGGTCTTGTTGAAAAGCAAGCTATCAAATACAACAGGTTGCTCTCCAAATTTATACTTGAACCACTCCCTGAAAAACTTTTTGGGGTTAACCGTATCCTTAAGAGCTACAAATCTGTTGACATAAGCATTCTTACCTTTAATTCTTGCTTTTGCTATTCTTTTTGAGTTGATCCTTTCCTCTTTCTGTTTCCTTTTAGCATTTATTTCTCGTAAACGCATGTTTTTGCGGAATCGCTTATTCGCCACTCGAGTTGAATCGACCATGTTGAAGGCAAGCAGTTTAAACTTGAAACCGAAAGATCTTAGGTTGGGTTTTTGACGAACAATAGCATACAAATCGTCGCTATCAAGGTCTTCGCCATTCACTTCCATGACATTTTTTTTGAGGATATATCGGTTTTCAGGAACAAATCGCGTTTGACGGCAACTGGCCAGTAGCACAAAAATTAAAAGAATATATGTAAGTTTGAACAGCCTCAAGAGGATCATTTACGAGCAAAAATAATACAAAACAATTGGTGTCAGGTATTTCAAAAAATAAGATCAAATTTATTCGTTCCCTCCATCAAAAAAAGTACCGTGATGAAAACCGCCTTTTTATGGTTGAAGGGATTAAAATGATCCAGGAAGCGTTAAGAGATTGTAATGAGCTCATACAGGAGATTTATACGACTGATCCTACTGTTTTTGAGAATGATCGCAAGGAACGAATCCATGTGATCTCCGCAAAAGAATTAGAACAGATCTCTGCCTTAAAAACATCTCAAAAAGCATTGGCAATCCTTAAATACAAAGAGGACAAGGAAATTGATTCAAACGGCCTCATATTAGCTCTGGACGGCATTCAGGATCCGGGAAATTTTGGAACCATCGCACGAACCGCAGAATGGTTCGGAATTCAAACGATCATTTGTTCTGAAGATACCGTTGATCAGTACAATCCGAAATGCGTTCAAGCCTCAATGGGGTCTATGCTCCGATTAACAATCTCGTACAAAGCGTTAGCTCCAATCATTGAAAGCTACGCTAATCCGGTTTATGGAACTCTGTTATCCGGTAATGATTGCTATGAAGAAGTATTCGAAAAAAACGGAATGATCGTCATGGGAAATGAAGGAAACGGTATTTCGGACGCTATACTGCCATTGATCAATAAACCTTTACTGATCCCCGGTTCCGGAAAAACTGAGTCCTTAAATGTGAGTATTGCCGCTGGGATCATATTGAGTGAATTCAAACGGAGAGGATTGTTATGAGTTTAATAAACTGCCTAGAGGCTCTTTATCGTGTAGGATTTAACAAATGAGAAAAGGTACAAACTCTTTAATTCTTGAAGTTCCGTCTTCTTGTGTTTGATTTTATATTGAAACACTTCATTTTACAACCATCATTTTTTTCGAACAATTTTGACTGCTCCACTGTAGTCCATCCCAGACTCAAGCTTCACTGTGATCTTCTGACGACCATCCTTCACAAGCATCGAACAGGTATTAGGAGGTATAGAACCTAAATTCTCAGCGTGCATCACCAAATAGTTAGTCCCGACATTCAAGGGAACTTTAAAGGTCTTTTTCTTTCGGATGAGCGGGATATTGGTCTCCACTATTTCACCATTAATCAAGAATGAAATGATATCTCCGTCAGTATCTCCTGAATCCCAGACTTTAATTTTCAGTTTTTTCCGTGATGAGCTCAACGTTTTCTGTATTTCCATTTTCCTTCCCAACACACTATGTTCAGCAATCAGCTCATGTTCTTCTACATCGATCTCTTTCTTCTCTTGTTTAGGTGGTAATTTAATATTGTAAGCATATCTTACATTACCAATGAAGGTTGTACCCTGAATTTTTACGTGATTTACTCCGGTAGATTCATAATTCTGAAAGTACTCATATTGATCCGTATACATTTTTGTAAAAGGATGATATGCCACTATCCCCACATCAACACCATGTAATTTATTGGTCGTCATGTATCTTAGTCCAATCTCTGCGCTGCCGAGGATACTCCAGGAGCTTGCCTGAATCCGGGTTAAGATCACTCCGGTCCCATCTTCGACACCATATTCACTATATCCAACCTCATTCTTCATTTTTAAATGGCGATAATGAAAAGATTGCCCCAACCCTACTCTGTAGAAGGCATACACATCATTTCCAAAATGTTTTCCCTGGCCCAGGTATCCACATTTTTCAAATGCGAATCCATATTTCATGTATTTCAAATTGTACAAAAATGCTCCCCAATAATTCCCATCATACAACCAATGCCATGGAGCACTTAAATATGTGTACACACTATTGAATTGAAATTCAAAATGCAATTGTGTATAGGATTTTGAATTCTTTTTTCGAAACATGTACCCTGCATTCAACCCAAAGGACTTATCTCCAGTTATGAAAATAATAGGATTATAATAATTGTCATACACCTCTGTAATTTGAGGCTTGGAAAACGTCTGGCTAGGCAAGGTCATGCGATCTTCTCCGCTTACCTGATCAATCTTTTCAGGTGAATATCCGTAGTATCCAAAATTGAATCCAACCGTGAAATATCTTTCAGCCGGAATAGAGTCTTTTTGGGCCAAAAGAATCCAAAAGAATTGAAAAATCGTCACAAAAGACAGTAAGAATCTATTTTTCAAAGGTGCTCATGTATTAACTCGAAACTAAGATACACAATCAACACTTCTCGTATAATAAAAATGATCTTTTTTGGAAATAATCTATGAAAGGAATGACGGATGCTGATATCACAAAAATTAATATTTCAAACAGGCCGGACATCTATCTGACATCACTTTTTTACAGCAGGCAAAGTAACTCCATACTTTATCACTTCTGAACCTGATCAATATTTCGCAAATGATCCTCTTTACCCTTAAGGAATATTTTAAACTCTTTCAAGTAAAGTTGACTGGCAAGGTCCGCCATTTCTTTATCCTCTGGGAAAGGCTGAGAATCCAGTGAGACTTCTGATTCTATTTTATCAGGCATTGCAGAGACATCACCGCTTTCCAGACTCGCAAATTGATTGGTTCGTTCAATTACCGACGTTTTCGTTTCAGTATAGACCACATGATCGTTTGAAAGGTCTTTCAAATTGACTGTCCATTCGACCGAAGAACTCTTCGTTCTGCTTAAAATGGCAACCAACGCTGTAACTTGCTTGGTTTTCTTCACTTTGATCTTATTTCCATTCGCATCGATCTGCTCTTCGTAGTATTCGACCGTTTTCGTTTTTTGCTCAATCTTTTTGCGAACATCACCAAGAACCACTACAGGCTTACGTTCTGTCACTTCCATAATAAAATCGATACCGACCACTGTTTCATCTGTATAGTAAGTGATCCATTCTGAAAAAGGGTCTTTATTCAGGATTCCTGACAAGGTCTTGGAGGTGTGAATTGATTGATTTCCGTTCACTACGACTTTCACTCGTGTCATTCCTAGCTCTTTGGCATCTTGAAACAACTTTTCTTCCTCAGCATTGAGTGCCTTGATCGATCTGGTTTTATTGATCAGATCGTGGGCCAAACGTCCATTTCGCTTTGTTCTGGTTTGCTTGAGGTTTTTCGCCTCAAACATCCATGAATCGCGAAGGATCAAATTGGCTAGTGTCAACATTTCTTCTTCCTCCCTGCTCAATGGACGATAACTCTTGGCTTTATTGATCAGGGCAATGGCGTCTTTAGCGTCGTCCTTTGTCCCGTTGTACAATAATTTGTTGGCTTCAGCGATGTACTGATCACCTATTTTCTGATTGGCCTGGTTGATCTTTTTTTCTGCGTCAATAAGCTCCAAGCGATCTTTGAAGGTAGTGATCGGCTGTGCCTGAGTTTGTCGCAATTTTATTCGATTGTAGATATCCAGTGCTTTGAAGTACTCCCCTTCCTGTTCTCGTTGATTGGCAGTTTCAAGATCTTTGGCATTTTCCGTATTGAACTTCACGATCAGGTTTCCTAGCACATTCTCATCGTAAAGGATATTCTTCAAGTTGTCCAGCACTCCAGGGTGATTCACTTTTGAACGGTAGGCAATTACTCTCATCAGCTGATCGTAATTTCGCTGCCAGTCGTAATCGTTTGATGCAATGAATGTTACTCCTTTATCATAGATCTTTTCGTAACTCTTATAAATAACACTGGTGTGTTTTTCCTTCAATTTGACCTTTTTGTTCTGCTTGGAAGCAGCCTCAACAAAT
>JALRFI010000180.1 GCA_023253775.1 Crocinitomicaceae bacterium | reverse complement strand
AGGTCTGAATCAGCTTTTCACAGAAGTATCCAGATCCTATTATTTATCAAATGGTAAATGGCCGGTTAGTTGCATCGTTCGAGTTCCAATTGGAGCTTATGGTTCAGGTGGTCCATACCATTCATCCAGTGTAGAATCTGTAGTAACAAATATCCGAGGAGTCAAAGTGGCATACCCTTCAACAGGTGCTGATCTTAAAGGATTGATGAAATCCGCATTTTACGACCCGAACCCTGTGGTCATTTTTGAGCACAAAGGATTATACTGGTCAAAGATAAAAGGTACTGAAGGAGCGATGTCCATTGAACCGGATGAGGATTACATTATTCCATTTGGAAAAGGAAGAGTCGTTCTTTCAGCAAATGATGAAGAGATCAAAAAAGGGAATACAGTTGGGGTGATTACATACGGACGAGGTGTATACTGGACATTTGAAGCTGCCAAGCAGTTTGAGGGAAGGGTAGAGATTATCGATCTACGTACACTAAATCCACTCGATCATGATTTGATGAATGAGGTGGCAAGGAGACATGGAAAAGTTATGCTTGTGACCGAGGAATCGATCGAGGCATCATTTACGTTAGGATTAGCTGGAAGAATACAAAGAGATAATTTCAATTACTTGGATGCTCCTGTTTCCATTGTAGGTTCAGTAGATACGCCTGCAATTCCATTAAATTCGATCCTTGAAGCCGAATTATTACCGAATGCTGAAAAGGTAGGTGTGGCTTTAAAAGGTTTGTTAGAATATTAATAATGCATTGACCAAAAAAAGGGCAGTTTTTGACTGCCCTTTTTTAGTTTATTTATTTTGTTTTAGATCTGACCAACAACCGCTTCGGATACATTAATAATATGATCACCAACTTTCTCAAGCGAAGAGAAAAGATCGTTGTAGACCATTCCGCCTTTCAAATTGTATTCTTTCTTGTCTGAAATGTTTTCTAGATACTCTGATCTTAATTCATCACGTTTTTCATTGATCTTTCTTTCTGCAAGTACTGCTTTGTCAATAATTACACTGTCATGATGAGCTTTAAGATTTTCAAGCATAATTTCAAATGCATCATCAACTAGATCAAACATTTCAGAAAGATTATTTCTTTGTTCAGGGGTGAACCATATACGAAGCTCATCTTTTCGTTCAATACTTTTTGACATTTGATAATAGATGTCTCCAATTCTTTCAAGATCATTGGCAATACTGTTCATAGATCTTATCCTTCTCGCAGTTTCTTCAGATAATTCTCCTTCTGAAATTTTATTCAGATAATTTGCAACTTCAATTTCTATACGGTCCGTGATATCTTCATATTTCTGGATTTTCTCATACAATAATTTTTGTTCTTTTTGATTTTGCTCATAGAGAAGTGTCCTAGTCAATTTTGACATGCGAGAAGTTAGTTCACCGAACTTATGGATTTCTTTTTTAGCCTCCAGAAGAGATAATTCCGGTGTATCCATAATACCTGTTCCAATGTAATCAAGATGAAAGATCTCGTCGGCAGCTCCTCTCGATTTAACGGTTCTTTCAGCGATTCGAACCAATTGAGGAACAAACCAAATCAAAATTAATACATTGGCTGTGTTAAATGATGTATGAAGGATAGCTAACCCCGTATTGGCGAATTCCTTTGGATTTGAAAACGGGTCACCTGAACCCATGGTATGCATGAACCATTTGATCCCGTCGAGATAAAATGGAAAAATTAAAATTGCCCAGGTTACCCCTATGACATTGAAGAGTGTATGGATCTGGGCTGATCTCTTGGCATGGACATTTCCAATGGTAGCCGCCAATTGAGCAGTAATAGTTGTTCCAATATTTTCACCAAGGATCATCGCTGCTGCCACTTCAAAAGGAATTATCCCTCCAGCAACCAAGGTCATTGTCAAAGCCATAGCAGCAGAACTTGATTGAATAATTATGGTTACCAGTGTCCCTAGGATCACGAAAAGAATCGTACTGATAAATGGTATGTCCTTGTAGTCGATAAAGAACTGAACCAAGAAAGAATCTTCTTGGAGTGTTGGAACAGCATCTTTCAAGAAAGCCAAACCCATGAATAATAAAGCAAATCCTATTAGTGAACTTGCCCAGGCTTTAATTTTCTTTTTTCCAACGAAAAGAAGTGGTGCCGCAATTGCAAAAAAGATCAATGCATAACCACCAATGTCTACTTTAAATCCAAAAATATTGATCAACCAACCGGTAACTGTAGTACCTATATTCGCCCCCATCATTACCCCAGCAGATTGAGTCAAAGTCATCAAACCGGCATTTACAAAAGAAACGGTCATCACAGATGTCACTGAAGAAGATTGGACGATAGATGTTATTCCAAGACCGGTAATTACTCCTGAAACACGGTTGGACGTAATTGATCCAAGTAGATTTCTAAGTTTAGATCCGGCAGCTTGTTGTAACCCTTCACTCATGATCTTCATACCATAAATGAACATTCCCAATGATCCGATCAGCACAAGTAATTTAAACAATCCCCAAGCCCTTTCAGTTTCTGTTTTGCCTTTCTCAGACCAAACTATTTCCTTGCCATTGGAGACACCTACTTTGAACACATATTTTTCACCTCCAATTAGGTCTTTGATTTCATAATCTGTGGTCTCGAGGGGTAAATTTTTGATTGCTGTCCATTCAGAATTTGAATACCCATCTTTATGTTTCTTGGCTCGAACATCAGTATTGTATTCTATGACGAGTTTATAGTTGTTTTCCTTGAGGTAATTAAAATCATCATAATTGATCGACCAATTAATCGTCATTCCCTCTTCAAAACCTTCGCCTTTTAAGTTTTTGATTAGATCTTCTGAAAGACTTTTATTTGTAATAGTGTCATTTTGCCCATATACTGTGAAGAGTACATTGGATAAAAGGATTACTACTAAGATCCGGCCCAACAAATTTTTCATTGAAAATTCTTTTTGTCAAAGATATTTCAAGCCTTTTACCAATATCAATTATCAATGTTAAATAAACATTAAGTTAAATCAAAAGACGTCTTAATCTACTGTATAATGAACTTTTTGCTTGTTCAGTGGGTACTCGGATATGTTTTCTTTCTCCGTTGAAAGAACAATTGATTTCCCCTTATTTAAATTTGAGATTTCAAAAATGAAACGAGTATTGTTTTCTTTCTTCACTTTAAGAAAAAGATGCTCATGGTCTTCATACCCTGTTATTTCAATTGATTTATCGAATATATTTTGACTCATTCGGTATGAATTCAAGGGAATTCCATTGTCCATGAATATGATAAAACCATCACTATGCACACAAATTTGATCTATACTGCCTTTCGGGTTAATCACATGATATGTCCCGTATGTTGAAGGTTTTATCGCTAGATCATCATTGAAATTTTGATTTATTAGGTAAGGATAAAGACCTTCTGTGAGAATAACAAAGATGCAAACTAGTGACGCATTCCTTGATAAAGACAAAACCTGAAAGCGAAATTTCAATGATTTTTTGTCGGCTTTATTGATTTCAAAGGTGAACAAGAATAAGGCTGTAATTAAAAGTTGAAGAGAGAAGAACTTAACAGAAATGTCGAAGGAGAAATTAATGAGAGCGATGTTGCTAAGAATAAATAAACTGAGTATTACACCTGTGCGTCTCAGCTTATTGGACAGTAAAAGAATCGCGGTAATTACCTCAAGACTTCCGGTGATGACATTGTATAGATAAGAGCTCCCGATCGTCGACCAATACAAAATATCCTTGTCGAGATATCCTAGCCTGGTGTTTAAGGTATTAGGTTCAGGGAAAAAGAATTGTTGTTTGAACACTTTATCCAGACCATATTTGAATAGAACTATGGATAAAAATAGGGTTAACGAGATCTGGAGAAATTCAATTCTCTTTTGCTTGTTCATCGGTCTTTTTGAAAGCCACCAAGAAACTGGGATACTGATGAGGAAGGACAATAAGTAAATAAGTACAAATAAAGTACTGTCAGAAGAAAGATCCGTAAGTGTATATGTTATCCCTAAAAAATCTGCGATGGAACGAGTTATGGGCAATAAAACGAACTTTTGAAGCTCATTAATCGGCCAAAGTAAAGACCATGAAAATGGGATTAGGATACAACTGATAAACGCAAAAATCCCATTGAATTGAAACAATGATCTCATCGCGTCTTTTGAACGTCACAGTCACAAATGTTTTCAATCATCTTGACTATAATCACAAGAATAAGGTTAAAACGGTTCCCAACTTTTCCTCTTGAAGCAACTTTCTTGGCTTTGATCTCTTCTTTTATTCGCAGCTCTTTATCTTTTTTTCCTTCCTCAAAACCAACGATCACTACCGTGTTTGCAGGATTAGCGAAGAAATATCGCTTTGCTAAAATTTCCCTGATGGTATCCGTATTCATATCAGATTTGAAGACCGGGTGATTTTCAACCGTATCTTTTCCCTCTCTCCATAATTCTTCGTTAGTGTTGTCATTACTTCCATAATCTCTGAAATAACAGGTTTCTCTAGTAATCATTACAATCTTTTTCTCTGGAGTTAAAATAAGGCTGTCCAAATTTGAATTTCTGACCTTGTATTGCGGTGCCATTCCGAAATTTGAGAGGGATACCGTTATATCATCTGATTTACAAGCTTTGAAGAAATTGACATTAGTGCCACCATGGCTTTTATGCCTGATCATCTTTGTCTGAGCGTTTATTGTAGAACTAAAAATGATCAAGAGGAAGAAAATTGAGAATTTCATATGTCGTAGTTTTTTGACGTTTACAACAATGATGAATATTCGTTCAAAAAATGATGGTTATTTCTATCCTTTTCAATGCTTTGGGCATTTAAGAAGATTGAACTATGAAAATCTCCCAATCGTATTTTAAAAACAAACTAAGTTAGAATGGAAAACTTAGTGTTTATCCTCTCAAAAAGGTATAATTAATTGGATAAGCAAGAAAAAATTATATTGGTTCTATTAACAATCACAGGGTGATAATTCGAATAAAGATCGGGTCATTAGCTACAATTAGTGCGGTATTTTTACAAAAACTGTTCTAATGAAATTAAACCGTCCTCACACGCTCAAGGAAATTGCTGATTTTATCGGTTGTTCTTTTGTAGGAAACCCTGATCATCCCGTACTTGGGTTGAATGAGATTCACATGGTTGAGCAAGGGGACCTGGTTTTTGTCGATCATCCTAAATATTATCAAAAAGCCCTCAAGAGTGCAGCGACAACAATTTTGATCGACCAAGAGGTTGAGTGCCCGGGAGGAAAGGGATTGATCATTTGTAAAACTCCATTTGACGATTACAACAGATTGACAAGGCATTTTTCTCCTTTTAAGCCTCAAAACGTTCCGGTAAGTGAGGAAGCGGTCATCGATTCTTCAACAGTTATTTATCCAAACGTATTTGTAGGACATAATGTGAAGATTGGTAAGAATTGTGTAATCTATCCAGGAGTTTCCATTATGCCTAATACGGTCATTGGAGATCATGTAACCATCGGACCGAATACGGTGATCGGACATTATGCTTTTTATTACAAGAAAAAACCTTCCGGATACGACCGAATGCATACCTGTGGTGGAGTTCAGCTTGATGACCACGTTGAAATTGGCGCATTATGCACCATTGACGCCGGGGTTTCTGGAATAACACGGGTAGGTGAAGGAACGAAGATCGATAATCAGGTGCATATTGGTCACGACACAGTAATCGGAAAGGACTGTCTATTCGCTGCAAATGTAGGTCTAGCCGGTTGTGTTAGGGTTGAGGACCGCGTAATACTTTGGGGACAAGTAGGGTGCACCAGTGATGTAACATTAGGTGAAGGGGCGATTGTGCTTGCTCAATCTGGGATCTCTAAAAGTTTGGAGCCTGGTAAGACCTATTTTGGAAGTCCATGTGGAGAGGTAAAAATGAAATTCAGGGAGATGGCAGCCATACGAAAGCTACCTGAGATCTTAGAGAAAATGTAAGATGACGGAACGGCTAATAAAAGATCTCGAACATCAAATCAAAATGAAGGATTTCAAATTGAATTCCTTACTGGAGATCACTACGGCCATTAATTTAAATCAGGAGGTTGAACACCTGATCCGGATCTATGAATTCATCCTGAAAGAGCAGCTTGGTTTTGATCGTTTTGTGCTATTCAATCATCAGACGGAATGGGATATTTTATCAAAAGTAGGCTTCAAAGGAAGGTTGAAGGAGATCAATATTGAACGTGATCTGAAGAGATTTAAAGAGATTACCGTTATTGAGTCTTCGCACTCAACTGTATTGAGTGAATTCGACATTATCATTCCTGTTTTCCATAAAGAGAAGCCTTTGGCTTATCTATTGATTTCTGGTATCAGAAGACCCAATCAGAAAGATCTGTATGGTTTCAGTTACATGAGCTTTGTGCAAACGCTTACTAATATCATTGTGGTAGCCATTGAAAACAAAAGAATGGCCAAGATTAGCTTGAAGCAGGAGCGTTTAAAAAAGGAACTGGAAGTGGCTTCTGAAATGCAGAAACTTCTTTTCCCTTCTGATCTTCCTTCGGATCGAAGTCTCGATGTATCTGCAAAATACAAACCTCGACATCAGGTGGGAGGAGACTACTACGATTTTATCCCAATTGCTGAGGACGAATACATCATTTGCATTGCCGACGTATCAGGTAAAGGAATCTCTGCAGCCATGCTTATGGCGAATTTTCAGGCAACGATCAGGACTCTTTTCAATTACCAGCGTTTTGAAATGGATTTTCTGATGGAGGAGTTGAACAAGAAGGTCAATAAAACGGCCAAAGGGGAGAAGTTCATTACTTTTTTTATCGCCCATTTCAATAATTCGACAAGAGAATTGGTATATGTCAACGCAGGACATAATCATCCATTCATTACGAATGGTAGAAAAGTAGAATTTCTTGATCAAGGTTGTATTGGACTGGGGATGTTAGATGAGCTGCCTTTTATAAACGTCGGAAAACAAACGCTTGGCCCAAACACGACCCTGGTATTGTACACAGATGGTGTTGTCGAGCTGGAAAATGAAACCGGTGATTTTTTTGGCGCTGAAAGACTGATCAAATTGGTCAACAGTTATTATCCTTTGAAAATGGAAGACATGAACAATCTGATTTTCTCGAAGCTGGATGAATGGAAGGGTCCTTTGCCGTTGGTCGATGATACTGCCATCTTCAGCTGTCGGTTTTTTTAATCACCGTAATAAGTACATTTTACCAAAACCTTTGTTGAAGTATTGATCCGCACCACTTTCAAGGTGCTTAATATCTTCACCATGGATCTTGGCTTTTACTCGATACAGATAGACACCATTTGCCAATTGATCCCCAAATTCATCTCTGCCATCCCAAGCGTATTCAGTAATATTACGTCCAATGTGAATCGGTCCTAATTGATCTTCGGTAATCTCACGAACAACTCGCCCTGAAACATTCAGGATTTGGATCACCATGTCTTCTGGAACCTCAGCCCCAGTCAACGTAAACACGAATTTCGTACTCGTTGAGAATGGGTTGGGATAATTCATCAGATGTGTTATCGATGATTCGTGAATAACTTCAAATTCGATCTTATATTCGAAATCACCTGATAGATTTCCTGACTTATCAGAACCCTGAACGAACAGAGTATATAAGCCATCCTTCGTAAAGAACGCTGGGTAAATGATTTTGAATTTTTTGTATTGAGATTCTGCAGGGATCCATTGCATGATTGTATTACCTAATTCGTCAATAAAGGGAACTCTGCTTTGGACTCCATCTGGATCAGTAATATAAATCCCAAAGAAGGACGTGTCCGAATCCTCATTCATAATCAAATAAGGATTTTCATCTTTAAGTGTTATCAGAATTTCTGACTCAGGAGAAATGATATCTCGGTTTAATATGTGTCTTCCATCAAAAGTTACATCTAGAATAGGGTGTTCGTCATCTCCTTGCACAAAGAATGGGATCTGCAATAAATTATTGAAATGGGCTTGCTCTGGTTGATCAGTAATAACGTTGTAAAAATCGGTGTATGGGTTGACCTCCATCCAGAATGAATTGAGTCCAGCCATTCCTGCTGTATTGAATGTTATCGTGTCTCTTAATGTTTCACCCACGCGTAAAGAGTCTTGCCTAGGATAGGAGAGCAAATGTATCTGTTGATCCTGATCCTCCACCCAGTATGAAATAAGAAGACTGTCCATATCGATGTTAAAAATATTCCGGATGTCAACTGCAAACGAAACATCTTGACCTTCTGTTAATGTATCCAATGCCGGGTTCCAAGTATATCCGTTACTACCATCAATCGCTGCTTCCGGCAAAGGATCGTACAACACATGCCAATAGTCGATTTGAGCGGGGGTATACGTAACTGAATCCTTATAAAATGCTTTTAACTTTAAGTAGGGCATTTGAGTGGCATCGATGAGTGAATTCAGATTTAAAAGAGAATCATTTGAAGTGAATTCGTAGCTGAGGGTTTGCTGAAGTGCACCATAGACGTCGTAACCATAGATCCTCAACTCTGTTGTATCTTGAGAACCTATTTC
>JALRFI010000154.1 GCA_023253775.1 Crocinitomicaceae bacterium | reverse complement strand
TGAAATCCAAACACAGAATTACTTTCGATCGAAATCTTAATTGGCGTATTTGATTCCAATAGACCGCTATTCAGGATTTTAACGCGGCCCAGGTTGTAATCTACCGTGTAATCAACCCCTTCCGTCAATTTTATACCTCCTGCAGTGACAGAAACGGCGCCTTGAGGCACATTCAATGCATTCAAAGGAATATCTGAAGAGATTGAGCTCTGATATTCTCCTTTAAAACTAAACCTGTTCTTACTTGGAATCTGCTGTGCTGCTGTTTTTGTAGAATCATAGAGTTCAGTAAAAGCTACCTGATCGATCACTACATCAGGTATCCCTGCTCCTTGAAGTTTTGTTGCTAATGTCTTACCGAATGGCTCAACGGTAGAGAAATAGATCCTACCATTTCTTCGGTTAATGGTACCTCCATTTTCTGCTCGGTTACCATTGAAATCAATCGGAACAAAGTCAAAAACACCATCACTAAATGGCTGATTGTTCTGATTCAATTTATCCATATCAAGCAGTGTGACCAACTGTCGGTCATCTACCCCAGGATAAGGGAAAAAAGGAACTAATACAGAGGTTTCAGGGTTATTATATAAAAGATCAATCCTGAATCCTTGCTGATCCACTTGGTAAGCACCAATGGAATAAACGTTTTTCATCATAAGATCCCAAACCTTATTATTTGGGTTCGTGATGGTGGGTTTCAAAAGTTTCAACAAGAGGGCCTCTTGTCCACTTGAACCATCTGTAGAAAATTCACCTACCTGATAAGTATCTCCTCTGTATGTGTACTCATAAGCCACAGCAAGAACTTCATCATTATTTAAGGGAAGGTTTAATGAAATGTAACCTAATAAGGCATTATAGGAAAATTCCTGCTCAGTTAATTTCCTTGCATTCTCAACCTTTTCATATTCAATCGCCTGTTGGAAAGGCCCTGGTGAAACCACCTGAGAAGACAAAGCCGAAACAGAATTCACAAAGCTTCTAACCAATGGCTGACCAGCTGCCCAAGAATATAGTCCATTCGCATCATTGTCAGGAAGATCCACAGCAGCAGCAGATCCAGGGTTCCCCTGCCAGTTTTCAGGTTTAGCTTCTCCTAAATCAGCAAATGCAAGAATATTTCTTGTGTTTTCAGTGTTATTTGTTCGGTTGGTTACCCAAACCTCCATACGCGTGATATAGGTCGTTGAGTTTACAATCGGCACTGTCGACATTGCCTCGTCATAATGGTCATGATGATAAAGGTTCAGGAAATAGTGTCGATTGGCCTCATAATTATCTGCAGATAACTCAAATTTCTGCACCTGCGCTTTACCTGTGATGTTGATCTCTTGTCTTTTCCCCTTCGAAGATGCAGCGATTAGGTCTACTGTTGATCGACCAAACTTCATTTGGGTCTTAGCTCCAAACAAGGTTTGTGAACCCTGGATCAATGAAGTTGGAAGTTCCATAGCAACGTTTCCTAATTCGATCTTTTGCATGATCTGATCTTCATCACCAGTATATTCCAATTTTGAAATGTTATCAAAATCAAACGCGGCCTGCGTGTTATAGCTAGTACCAATCTTTAATTTTGTTCCAATCTGACCCACAAGATTCATCTGGATCTGCTGCTGAAAATCGAATCGAGTGATCCTTCTCTGTTTTACTGGGAGAATGGGATTGTCATAACGTGACGAGTTCACCCCAAAGGATAATTCGACAGACCCTTGCGGTCGTATAGTAATCTCATCTGAGCCAAAGAAATTTTCAAATGCTTTAGACCCAATCTTGATCGGTAGTTCAAATGGCTGGCCTTCGGCAGTTTGTTCATCGATACGATCTTTCCAGTTTTCACGCAATGATTTTTGACGCTCGTATTCGATATATTCTTCGAGTGTCATCATCGAAGGATTTCGATAATTGACATTTGTCCCCATTGTTTCTTTGAAAACATATGTTCCAGTGATCGGATCATAAACGATCGTTTGATTAACAGATGTCGGGTCACCAAGGTCGAAACTCTGCTGTGAAGTTTGAGTCGGATCGTTGCTGTTCGAAATTGGAAATAACAGGGTTGTGTCAGGATCTTGAGCCAATAGTGCATGTGCGAACAGAAGCTGTACAAGTAGCAGCCCAACAAAGTGTGTCGTTCTCAAAAGCAGTATTCTCTTCATTATAGTATCTTCAATGCTTCTTTAATCAGGAATTCAACAGAGTCTTCCCCTGAAGAAACCTTTTCAATTGCCTTTTCAGCTGATTTTTTGTCAAATCCCAGTGAAATCAATGCTGTTAACGCATCAAAACGATTCGTATTGTTTTGAGTAAATATATTTTCAGAAGAAAATGTCAATTTTAACATTTTGTCCTTCAAGTCAACAATTACCCGCTGAGCAGTCTTCGCTCCAATTCCTTTAATACTCTGAATTGTCCTCACATCTTCATTCTGGATGGCTTGAGCAATATCATCCGGAAGCATAGACGATAACATGATCATCGCAGTATTGGGTCCAATTCCTGATACAGAGATCAAATGTTCAAACATTTCTCGTTCTTCTTTAGAGGCGAATCCGTAAAGCAAATGAGCGTCTTCGCGGACAATTAATTTGGTATATATCCGCACTGATTCATGATCTCCAAGATTTGAAAAAGTATTCAATGAGATCTTTACACCATATCCTACACCTCCACAATCTATAACAAGATCTGTAGGATTCTTTTCAATTAATCTACCATGAAGCTGAACGATCATTCTTTATTTGTTTTGAGCATCGACAACTGCGATCTTTACCATATTAACGATTTCTCTCACTGAGGACCCCAATTGTAAAACGTGAACGGATTTCTTTAAGCCAACCAAAACTGGACCGATAGCATCAACTTCAGTCATCTTTTGTAACAGCTTGTATGCAATATTACCTGATGACAAATTTGGGAAGATCAATGTGTTCACCTGTTTATTCGCTAAAGTTGAAAAGGAAAATTTCTCGAGCATCAACTCGTTATCAAGCGCAAAATTAGCCTGAACTTCACCATCCACAATAAGGTTTGGATTGGTTTCATGCAAGATTTGAACGGCTTTGGCCATTTTATCTGCATCCGGACCAGGCGATGATCCAAAATTTGAATAGCTCAAAAGAGCAATCTTTGGCGTCACTTTGAATTTACGAATCGTCTTTGCCACGTTACTTGTGATCTCAGCAATCTCCTCTGCTGTCGGATTTAAGTTAATCGTGGTATCAGCCAGGAATAAAGGCCCTTTCTTCGTGACGAGGATGTACATTCCTGCAATAGTTTTAACATCTTTCTGTAAACCAACAGTCTGTATCGCAGGACGAACGACATCTCTATAATTTCTGGTAATACCTGAGATCATTGCGTCAGCATCGCCCATTTCTACCATCATGGCGCCAAAGTGATTTCTTTCGCGCATGATTTGGATAGATTCAAATTCAGTAAATCCTTTGCGCATTCTCTTTTCGAAGAACTTTTTCCCAAACAAATTTCTCCTCTCTTCCTCTTCCTCGCTCTTTGGGTCTATTATCTGGGTATCTGGGATTTCGATATTGTATTCTGCTATTAGCTTTTCAATCTTATTCTTTTTACCGAGTAATATTGGCATTGCTACACCCTCCTCCCAGGCCGTTTGTGCTGCTTTTAGGATTTTAATATTATCAGCTTCGGCAAACACAACTCGTTTTGGGCTAGCTTGTGCTTTCTCAGTAATGTTTCTTACCAACTTATTATCAAGACCCAAACGGTTCTTAAGTTCCATTTCATATTCATCCCAATCCTTGATCGGCTCTCTGGCAACACCTGAATCCATAGCTGCACGAGCAACAGCAGGCGCAACATAATAGATCAAACGAGGATCGAGTGGTTTTGGAATGATCTGATCTCTACCAAAAGAAATGCTCTTTTCTCCATATGCCTCAACCACCTCTTCCGGAATCGTTTCTTTTGCTAGTGATGCGATTGCTTTTACGGCTGCAAGTTTCATTTCTTCATTGATAGTAGTAGCCCTTACATCGAGAGCCCCTCTAAAAATGAATGGGAAACCAAGAACGTTGTTTACCTGATTCGGATGGTCAGAACGTCCTGTAGCCATAATAATATCTTTTCTAACCGATGTTGCTTCCTTATATGAAATCTCAGGTTCAGGATTTGCTAAAGCCAGAACGATAGGATCCTTGGCCATAACTTCGATCATTTCCTTTGATACCAATCCACCTCTTGATAGGCCCAGGAATACATCTGCTTTTTTAAATGCATCTTCAAAAGCAATGTCCTTTTTATGTCCAGAGAAGAGTAATTTCATATCGTCAAGATCTGTCCTCCCACTGTGTATCAAGCCCTTGGAGTCAAACATGAAAATGTTCTCTAACTTAGCTCCCAAAGCATGGTAAAGTCGAGCACAACTTAATGCTGAGGCTCCTGCTCCCGACACCACGATTTTTATTTTTTCGATCTTTTTCTTTGCGATTTCCAATGCGTTCAAAAGAGCGGCGGAAGAAATGATCGCCGTTCCATGCTGGTCATCATGCATGATCGGAATATCAAGTTCTTCTTTAAGCCTTCTTTCTATCTCAAAAGCCTCTGGTGCTTTGATGTCTTCGAGGTTTATACCTCCGAAAGTTGGTGCTATTGCCTTAACTGTTTGAATAAAAAGTTCAGGGTCTTTAGCATCAACTTCAATATCAAAGACATCAATGTCCGCGAAGATTTTAAATAGAAGACCTTTTCCCTCCATAACAGGCTTGGAAGCTTCTGGGCCGATATCACCCAATCCCAAAACAGCAGTTCCGTTGGAAATTACTGCTACTAAGTTCGATTTTGACGTGTATTTGTAAACATCCTCTTTGTTTTCAGCAATTCTTAGACACGGTTCTGCAACCCCAGGAGAGTATGCCAGAGACAAATCCCTTTGGGAGGAATATGGTTTTGTCGGAATTACCTCGATCTTTCCAGGTCTTCCTGAAGAGTGGTAATCAAGCGCATCTTGTTTACGGATCTTAGCCATAGATGTTTTTTGAAGCTCGTAAAGATACTAAAATGCATGGTATTAGCACGAAATTGATAGAAACAAAAAAGCTCGGTTTTCACCGAGCTCTTCAATCAATTAATGATTATTATCTGACAACTACATTCTGAGTTTGAGAAACTCCTTCTGTAGAGATTTTAACGATATAACTTCCTTTTGCCAAGTCAGAAACTGGGAACTTCACAGTTTGTGTACCTGTCAAACCTGTCAACGTTTGAGCTGCAACCATTCTCCCCTGAAGATCAAGGATTGCGATCACATAGTCTCCATTTGCTTCGAAAGAAACATTAAGCTCATCTGAAGCAGGGTTAGGATAAACGCTTAAAGAATTAGAAAGATTTTCTTCAATTCCAGCAACTGCATCCAACTGGAATGCATCACCAGCTTCAGATCCAGTTGGGAAATCAGATACACCAGCGATCTTAACACCATTTACCCAAACTTCAACCAATCCGTTTCCATATCCGCTGTCAAATCCATCTCCATAAGAATCTAGAACCTCTAGGCTATAGCAATCATCAGGTAAGAAAGTGTTGATATCAGGCTGAGGATAGGTTCCATTAGAAGCTGCATCAGAATACGCAGGAGAAGAATAAGCCGTTGTACCATTACTTCTCTTGATCTTCCATGAAGTTTCAGAACCATATCTATCCAAACTAACTTTTACAACAACATTGTTCGATGTTCCAGTAGTTGCAAGACCTACTTGAGTAGCAACCACGTTGTTCGCTGAGCTAGCGTCAGAAGTTGTAATTGAAATGCTCAAGTTATGATTTGCATTGGTTGGTGTAAACTGTCCAATTGTTACATCAGCAATACCATAAGTACTTAGGTTTCCTGTCCAGTTATAAGTAGCAATTGTTGTTGCGCCCTCAGTTGCTGCAATTGTACAAGAAGTTAAAGGTGATGTCCCGTTGTTCTGAAGTCTTACAACTAAATCAACTGCTCCACAAGCTTTATTTTCTCCCAAATACTGAAGAAGAGCTCCGTCATTTGGTGCAGAGGCAGGAGCAGGGCAAGATGATACTGTGCCGTATAAAGCAGCTGCAGATAACTGCCCTACTTCAGTGATTGTCCGGTTCGGACAGATTTTGTAGATAGTTGGGAAGTATCCAATATTATAACCATTGTTTATTTGAGATGCTAGAGACGATGGTGGATTTGCCATAGGAAATTCAATTTCATATGACCCTGTAGGGTTGATCCAGTTTCCGATAGAGCCGGCACCATCCAACATGGTTGCATCAGCAGTCGTACCATCACCCTCGACCCAAATTACCATTATATCATCAGTAGTTGTCCCGCTAACACCTGGATGTCCTGCTGGACCATGAGCAGCATAAACATCTTCCAAAGCACCCCCTGTGTGATAGCTCCAACATGGTCCACACCATGTAGCGGAAACATCCATGAATACTGTGTAACCCATATCAAGGTAATCATACAAGGTATATGAACCGTTGTTGTTCAATCCTGAATTCGCCAAACCTGGCTGATAAGCAGTAACGGTGAAATTAGGAGCAATTGATCCATCAGCCAACTGAGCGTTTACTGAAAAGACACCTCCTGACACCAAAAGAGCAGAGAATAATAGTTTTTTCATAGTTTAACTTTTATAATTTTCGACATTGAAAGTGTAAAGCTAGAATAAAGCTTCTTCTTTACGGACGTGAAAGTTATAAAATTATTGGACTCCTACAACAAGATAAATCGTTATTTTTAATAGACAAACAAGAATTTCTGTGAAAATAAAAACAAATCGAATCGTTGTCTTTTCAGGCGCGGGGATGAGTGCTGAAAGTGGAATTTCCACTTTTAGAGACTCTGGAGGTCTATGGGAACAATACAAAATTGAAGAAGTAGCCACACCAGAAGCATGGAGGAAGAATCCTGCACTAGTGCAGCAATTCTACAATTTCAGGAGAAAAAAGATCCTTGAATGTAAACCAAATAAAGGCCACCAAATTATCGCCCAATTAGAAGGTCGGTTTCCTGTAACTGTGATCACACAAAACATTGACGATCTTCATGAAAGAGCAGGTTCAAAAAACGTTTTGCATTTACACGGAAATATTCGGTATTCTAAAAGTTCCGGTCCCAATAGTGAAAGGAATTATTTTCCGATCGAAGGTTGGGAGCTGACAATGGAAGATCGATGTCCGGAGGGGTATGTTTTACGCCCTCATGTAGTATGGTTTGGAGAGGAGGTCCCAATGCTATCAAAGGCGGCTGAAATTGTATCCGAAGCAGACATTTTAATTGTTGTCGGAACTTCATTGAATGTTTACCCTGCCGCCGGGTTGATCCATTATACGAAGAGCGATGCTAGGAAGTATATTATCGACCCAAATGTTCATGAATTCTCCTTACCATCTGGATTCACCTCAATACAAGCCGGCGCCGAAGAAGGCCTTCAACAACTTTTAAACGAACTGAATTAAAAAAGGACAACCTAAGCTGTCCTTTTCAATTTCTTATTTTCCTTTTTTAAGCTGTTCTTTAACAAAAAGCTCAATGGCACCCGTCATCGATGGGGCATTTGGTTGTGGTGCATGAATATCAAGGCGCAGATTATTCTTCACGACTGCATTTGCGGTAGTCGGTCCGAAAGCTGCAATAAAAGTTCCGTTTTGTTTAAAGTTAGGGAAATTCTTCAATAACGACTCAATCCCACCAGGACTAAAAAATACAAGCATGTCATACTTAACATCCTCTAGATCAGAAAGATCAGAGGCAACAGTTCTGTACAAAACTGCCTTTGTAAAATTCATCTTATTGTCTTCTAGTGTTATCGGGATTTTATCTCTTAAAATATCCGTGCACGGCAGAAGGAACTTCTCTGATTTGTGCTTCTTCATCACCTCAACAAGATCTTCTATCGTCTGCTTACCAAAAAAAATCTTCCTCTTACGATAGGTCACATATTTTTGAAGGTAATAGGCAACGGCTTCTGAAATACAGAAGTATTTCATTGTGTCGGGAACTTCAAATCTCATTTCTTCAGCAATTCTGAAAAAATGATCAACGGCAGTTCTGGAAGTCATGATTACTGCAGTTTGATCCGCAAGATTGACTTTTTGCTGACGGAACTCTTGAGCACCAATCCCCTCCACATGAATAAAGGGTATGAAATCAATTTTCAATTTGTACTTTTCAGCAAGGTCAAAATAAGGCGACTTATCCCCTTCTGGTTTCGGTTGCGATACTAAGATAGTTTTGACGGCCAAGTTTCAACGAATTAAGTAACTTAAAAATCAACACCTAAATTCATCTCGACGTAGTGGTATGCTACGAACAGTGGTAGAATTTCGAGAGTACAAAAATATAAAATTATATAATACCAACTCACTCCTGCACTAATTACAACAATGCTATTTTTTATAATTCTGACTAAATTCATTAGAACAAACAATATCACAATAAGCATTGAGAGTTCCTTTTTAAAATATGGATTCAAATACCATACAAGACCGAGAAATGAGAATACTATTCCAAAAAAATGAAACCCTACAAAAGTATTGGCCAAGATAGTCTTCTGAGGCAAGGATTCACCTATTAACCATCCTATTATCCTTGGTGGTAAAGATTGCATGACAAACATCCAGAATACAATCAATGCTGAACTCACTATGCTGATCGACCAATCCAAATGTACCATATCAATTGCCAAATAAAAGACACATATAAACAAGCCAATAATAAAATTCAAAAGGAATCCAACATTTACAAACGATTCTAATCGATAGGTTTCTTTCAAGCGATCATCAACGTGGGTTGTGCTGTTCAATAATTTAAACAAATGAACAAATGCTTTACCGTTGTTGAATCGAACAGAAGAAAGCAAAATGAAATTCAACAGCAACAAAATTCCAATCCACATGAATTCGTTGCCGCTCTTTGGCAATAAGCTCTCTGGTATATTGACACCCCCATCACTAAAAAACACAGCCTCTTTCAAGTTTGTCTCATTGATTAAATCGCTGCAAAGTTACATGAGGTTCTTTTAAAATCTCACCTTGTCGAAAATTATTTAAATTTGCAGCCAAAAATATTCTGCATGAGAACAGATCAATATGTGCATCCTGATTATTATAATCTTGATGATCTTTTAACAGATGAACATAAGTTAGTGCGTGATGCGGCGCGCGCCTGGGTGAAAAAAGAAGTTTCACCCATCATAGATGAACACTATGAAAAGGCTACCTTCCCTAATCATCTTTTAGCTGGATTAGGTGAAATCGGTGCATTCGGACCATATATTCCAGAAGAATACGGAGGGCCTGGCTTAGATCAGATTTCCTACGGTTTGATCATGCAGGAATTAGAAAGATGTGATTCGGGTCTTAGATCCACAGCTTCTGTTCAATCTTCACTCGTTATGTATCCAATCTGGAAATATGGGAATGAAGAACAAAAACAAAAGTACCTTCCCAAGCTAGCAACAGGTGAAATGATGGGCTGTTTTGGTCTTACTGAACCAGACCACGGATCAAACCCTGGTGGTATGATTACTAACTTTAAAGAAGCGGGAGATCATGTCATCCTAAATGGAGCAAAAATGTGGATTTCAAATGCTCCCTTTGCTGACATCGCTGTAGTTTGGGCAAAAGATGAAAGTGGAAGAATCCATGGATTGGTTGTTGAAAGAGGTATGGAAGGTTTCTCAACACCTGAAATGCATGGAAAATTGTCTCTTAGAGCATCTGCTACAGGGGAATTGATCTTTGTTGATGTTAAAGTTCCTAAGGCAAATATTTTACCCGGAAGATCTGGGCTTGGCGCACCATTGAGCTGCTT
>JALRFI010000145.1 GCA_023253775.1 Crocinitomicaceae bacterium | reverse complement strand
TGAAATTAAAATGCCCGGCATAGGCTAGATTGATCTTTGTTGTGCTGAAGTCACCGATCCTATCCGTTATGAATCGCAAACCGAAACCATGCCTTGCGCTCAAGTATTGCTTTCTTTTAGACGCAAGAGCAGTACTCATTGTAAAGAAGCCGGACTTTGGTGCTCCCGGGAAACCTAGCCATTGCATTCTGTAAAGAGCGTGAACATCAAGACAATTTTTAATACCTGCATGTGCCGGATTCAAAGCGAATTGATGAAATGACCATTGCGAAAACTGCGGAAGCTGTTGCGATAAACCGGTCTTCTGAATTATGAAGGAGATTAAAAATAGGGCGAATAGTCTCTTCATCGTATTAGATTGAGATAACCATTGAACTCTTGTTTTTCATCGTCCCGCAGTTGGATGACATAATAGTACACCCCCTCACTTGCTTTACCGTTTCTGATTGTTCCGTTCCATGATTTTTCCTTCGAATAACCCGAAGTTGAAAAGACTTCCTGTCCCCAGCGATTGTAGATTTTGATCTGGTTGTTCGGATAATTCTCAATACCACGGATAACCCATGTATCATTATTGCCATCCTCGTTAGGAGAAAATGTGTTTGGGATTTCCAGAGACTCATCTAGGTTTACCGTGACCTCATCACTCAATGTGCAGCCATTTTCAGTAGCGGTTAAGGTATAGGTGGTTGTTTGAAATGGGGTCACAAATGGAGTTAGAGTAAAGGGGTCACTTACAGATGCCGATGAATACCATTGAAACACGGGGGCAGAAGTATTTCCGGATAATTGAACGGTTTCGCCTGAAGAAGAATAAACATCACTACCTGCATCGACAAGAAAAGAGTATACATTAAACGGAACGGTTTGATCTGAAACCGTAACTGGGCACAGTGAATAACAGGAGTTGCTTACCGAAACGATGTCACCGTCTTGAAGCGAAGTGGTTTGAAAGATAGGGTCTGATGTTAAAGCGACAAGTAGCCCGTTCACAAACCACGAATGCTGGCCCGAATCTGGACATGATGAAAGAGCAGCACTCAAAGTCACCTGATCATAAAGACAAATGGATGTAGTTGGGGTGGTAATAGCAATAGAAGAAGGGGCTTGATCGACCCCAGATCCACTGATCTCTATGTCAAATGTGCATTCTGCAGGAGATGAAGCCCCCTGGGTTCCGCTTATAACAATATAATAAGTTGTATTGGCCGGAAGAGAGGTGGCGACAAGCGAAAAGCTTCCATTTACAGTGTTAACACAATTTCCAATAGGCGAATAGGTAGAAGCATCACAAGCAACTGTGGCCTGAAGTATTTGAGCATTGATGGTGGACCCTTGTCCGGGATTGACCTCAAAAATCAAATTTGAAAAGTTAGCGCTGATGTCCCCGCCACTGCTATTTGTCGTAAATGTGAGCCAGATGGTGTTCTCAAATGTGAAACAATCACTAAAGCCGTCCTCACAGTCTGGACAAAAAGTGACATTGGAATTAATATTGTTTACCGTAAAGGTATAATTTGGGCATAATTCAAGTGCAGCATTGCAGTTATTGTACACTTCTTGTGCATTCACCATTTTTAGAGTAAAATGCGTTAACAAAAAGATAACAATTTGAAATTTCATCTACTGATGACCCTTGATTTTAGTGGGAAAATTAAGAAAATAAACAACGCAACTTAACGGAGATGAGTTAAAATGTCTATTTTGCATCGTCAATTAAACTACATTTTTCAATTTTGGCACAATAATCGTTTTAGGGCGATGAAATAAACTAATTCACGGCATATGAAGAATTTATTTACTCTTGGAATTAGCCTACTTATGGTTTTAGGAGCTTTCGCTCAGAAGATCGATTACGACAACAGTTCGAAATGGTTTTTAGGCTTTAATGTCGGCGGAACCTGGAATACAACAGACGTGAACAGCCAGCTTGGCGGCGGATGGGGTATCACCTTGGGGAAATCCTATAATTACAATTATGGAAAACGCACGACTTTTGATTTACGTGCCCGCTACTTAGGCGGTTTATGGTATGGACAGGATGTGGACACTGTTTCTCTTGCGGGATACGCTGGTGGTCCATTGCAGCCTTACGCAGATTCTCTAGGATATACAGTAAACAATTTTAGCACTGAGCTTCATAGCTTAAGTCTTGAATTAGTTTTACATGCCAATGGTATCAGAGAAAGATCTGGATGGGACCCATATATTTTTGGTGGTATCGGCTTGAAGTGGTATCAAACAATGGGAGACCTTTATGGATACGGTTCTTTAGACTCCACATCTGGGAATGGCATCTATGATTATTCCTCTCTGGATAATTTCAGCCAGATCAGTGTAAACACTTTACTGGATGGGATCTATGAAACGGCATTAACAGGCAGTGATGCCAACAAATTCAGCTTTGGGATCATGCCAAGTTTGGGTTTTGGTTTGGGATATCAGATCGGCAGGCGAGTAACTCTTGGACTTGAGCACAAAACAACGTTTACCTTAATGGATAACTTTGATGGATATGAAGATGCTTCTGGAAAGAGAGCAAATGATCTGTATCATTATACAAGCCTTTATCTTCAATTCCGTTTCAGAAATGGAAGAGGGTCCGGTGGATCGAGCAGCAATAGCAACATCAACAATTACAATACGAACAATAACCTGACGAATTGTAATGTTCCTGTTATTGTGTTCAGAGACCCAAGTGCTGATGCACAGTTGGTGAGTGGCCAGTTGTATACAGTGAAGGCTGACATCTCAAATATCACAGGACGTGATAAGATAACCTTCATGCATAACGGCGTAATTTCTACAAACTTTACATATGACCCAAATACTGGAAGGGTTGAAAGTAATGTAGTTCTTGCACCTGGCGCAAATACATTCCTGATCAAAGCATTCAATGCTTGCGGTAATGTTCAAAGTAGTATTTCTGTTACGTATCAGAATTGTGTTAACCCTGTTGTGATGTGGGTAAACCCTCCTGCATCAGGAAATGTGGTTTTCACTCAGAATATGACACTTTCTGCTCAATTGACTGGAATTACCGGAAGAGAAAACATTTTATTCTCTCAGAATGGAATTAACAGCACTGCTTTCGTTTACAACCCAGTAAATGGAACGTTTGAAGCTAACGTAAATTTAGCTCTAGGAGAGAACAGATTTGAGATCGCTGCATCTAATGCTTGTGGTGTTGATGTGAAACCAATCTCAATTACTTATCAGAACTGTTTGAGTCCGTTGATCACATTCATCGATCCTTCTTCTGCAAACCTTGAGAAGACAGCCCAGGCGTTCACGGTAAAAGCGAAGATCGAGAATATCTCTAATGCTCAGCAGGTACAGTTCAAGTTGAATGGTGTGCTTCAGACTGGCGGAACTTATAATAGCAACACAAAGATCTATAGCAAAGTGGTCAATCTTGCAGAGGGTGGAAACACAATCGAGTTGATCGCAACTACAAATTGTGGGTCAAATTCAGCGATAACAACTGTGATCTACAGAAAGCCTACAACACCAGTTGTACAGGCACCAGTGATCAATGTTCAGAGTCCATCTGCTTGTCCGTTGACAGTTAACCCAGGTACAGTTAATGTTTCAGGGATCATTCAAAACGTAACGAGTGCAAGTCAGGTTTCGATCACTGTGAACGGCCAGCCGGTAACACAGATCAATCCTACAGCTGTTGGAAATGGGATTAAATTCCAGTTCAGCATCAGTGCAGTTGCTTCAGTTGGAACATACACCATTGCGATAACCGCTGTAAATACTGGGGGAACAGCAACATACAATTGTACAATCACGGTAAATCAACCGGTTGTTGAAGAGCAAAAGATTACGATCTGTCACTATCCTCCAGGAAACAATGGTAATCCTCAAACGATCGAGATACCTGTTTCAGCATGGCCAGCGCACCAGGCACATGGAGATAAGTTAGGACCTTGTCCTGAAGTGGTACAACCAGAGCAGAAGATTACAATCTGTCATTACCCTCCAGGAAACAATGGTAATCCTCAAACGATCGAAATTCCGGTTTCTGCATGGCCAGCGCACCAGGCTCATGGAGATAAGTTAGGGCCATGTCCTGAAACTACACCAGTAGATAATGGAAACAGCGGCGACAACAGAAAGATTACGATCTGTCATTATCCTCCAGGAAACAATGGAAATCCTCAAACAATTGAGATCCCATTGTCTGCATGGCCAGCACACCAGGCACACGGAGATGTGTTAGGACCATGTCCTGAATCAACTCCGGTCAATCAGGGAGGAAATGTTAACGGCAATCAAGGCGGAAATGGAAACGGCGGCGATAATAGAAAGATAACAATCTGTCATTATCCTCCAGGAAACACTGGCAATCCTCAAACTCTTGAGATCCCATTGTCTGCATGGCCGGCGCACCAGGCACACGGAGATGTATTAGGGCCATGTCCTGAAACAACTCCAGGTAGCCAGGGAGGTAATGGAAACCAGGGAAACAACGGTAATCAGGGTGGAAATGGTAATGGGAACCAAGGAAATAATGGTAATCAAAGCGAAAATAGCAACCAGGGAAATAACCAAGAACAAAAGATCACGATCTGTCACTATCCTCCTGGAAACAATGGCAACCCTCAAACGCTTGAGATCCCATTATCCGCATGGCCGGCACATCAGGCACATGGAGATTTATTAGGACCATGTTCTGAAACGACTCCGGGTAACCAGGGAGGTAATGGTAA
>JALRFI010000138.1 GCA_023253775.1 Crocinitomicaceae bacterium | reverse complement strand
CGTTTTTTTTTGTTAAGTTATACATAAAATCCAAATTCAGGACTCTATTATTTTGATCAATTCGACTTCGAAAAGTTGTTACCTTTAAAGCAAATTCCATTCCAAAGAGGTTGAATGAAATATTAAATATCATTTTTCTGGACAGATCCCGTATCAAGGAGATCGATCATTTCCTTAAGCTTTGGAACGATCCAAACGACTTCATTGTTGTTCATTCATCAGGTTCCACAGGGCCTCCCAAAGAAATTCGAATCAAGAAGAGCGCCATGAGAAACTCCGCTTTGAGAACGATTGAGTTTTTCAATTTGAAGAAAGAAGATGTGCTTTATTCCTGCTTGTCCTGTTCGACGATTGCAGGTACTATGATGATGGTAAGAGCTTTGGTCGGCAATCAAAAGATCATTATTGGACCAGTTTCTATTGATTCTTTAAAATACTTGGAAGAACCTGTTTCCTTTGTAGCGATGATCCCTGCTCAGGTTGAAGGAATGATCACTAATTTCCCAGAAAAGGCATATTTATTCAAGAAAGTCCTTCTCGGTGGTGGAGTGATCAGTAAAGAACTGAACACTAAAATAGATCATTTAAAAGAAGTTGGCTTTTTTCAATCATATGGCATGACTGAAACGATTTCCCATATTGCTATACGCTCTCTAGCGGAACATCCAGAGAATACGTACCTGCTTTTAGAAGGCGTATCTATCGGAGTAGATGAACGAGGATGCCTATGGCTGAATGATGAAGTGACCAATTCAGGTATAATCCAGACCAACGATATCGTTGAAATTCTAAGTTCTACTTCCTTTAAATGGATCGGACGTTGGGATAATGTGATCAATTCTGGAGGAAAGAAATTTTTTACAGAGGAATTAGAAAAAAAGATTTCATCACTGGTAAATGCACCTTTTTTCATCGGTCCCATTCCACATAAAATCTGGGGAGAACAAATCACTCTATTCACAACTGATAAAAAATTGGTAATCTCTAAAGGCAATTTAGGAAAAGTGTTAGACGACCATGAAATACCTAAAGAAATCAGAGTGTTAAACGAATTTATTTTTACCAGAAATCATAAGATCAATCGATCAGAATCAGTAAATCAGCCTGCAATTGCCATCAAAGAAATATTATAATATCCTTGGCCTTAATGAAGGTTCTTCTCCTCAAGAGATCAGAAAGCGATATCGACTTCTGGCAATGAAGTATCACCCTGACAAAAATAATGGTAAGGAAGCCGCAGCAAAATTTATTTTGATCACTGAGGCTTATGAGATTCTTACTGGTAAAAAAAATGAGACTGCGCCAGTTAGGACCAAAAGGAAATCTGCGAAAGAAATGAAAGATGAAAGAGTCAAAGAAGCACGACGCAGATACGAGGAACAAAAACTTCAGGAGGAACTAACAAACGAACGATATTATCAGTCGCTGATTAGGGGAAAGAAATGGAGGATTATTAAATTGAATGCTATATTCGGGTCGGTAATCTCCTTTATGCTTTTTATGGATCTTTTCCTTCCGAGACATTATGAAAATGATCGGGTTGAATTTTATGCTCGAGACGTATACTCCGGAATCAAAGGATCCTACGTTTCACTAATCCAAACGGCCAAAGGAAAAGATATTTGGATCGGAAACATAAACTTTTCGCTGTACGCAAGATATCCTGATATATATATTGAACGTTCATGGTTTTTTCACGATCCAGTGCAGGTAATCTCCATTCAAAAAATGGATTACGGATATTTTCCTGTCTACTATACATTCTATTCCGTGACGATTATTTTAATCATGATTTTTTTATTACCTGTCCTCACAATACTAACAAAAAGGAGAACTGTTGGATTTACAATCATCTGGCATCTCAGTCTTTATTTAACCGGGACATTGCTTATTTTATTTCTGATAACAAATGACCATTGGGCCCACCTCTTGACCTTGGGAATCATCTGATTAGCGTTTCATCGCTCGATCCATTTCTCTCTTGTCATCCTTTTCTTTCAGATCCTGACGCTTGTCATGAAGCTTTTTACCTTGCGCACATGCAATCTCGATCTTTGCCCAGCCTTTATCTGAGATAAATAAACGAAGAGGGATCAATGTGTTTCCTTTCGTTTTTAAAAATCGTTCGATTCGATTGATTTCCTTCTTATTCAAAAGCAGCTTTCGATCTGCTCTTGGTTTATGATTATAAAAAGAACCATTTTCGTATTCGGTCACGTGCATATTTCTTATCCAGACTTCTTCTCTAGAATGGATACAATATGCTTCAATGATACTAGCTTTACCATTTCGGATGCTTTTTATTTCAGTTCCAGATAGCTGAACTCCGGCAATAAAAGTCTCCTCGAGATGATACTCAAAACTCGCTCGCTTATTCCTAATATTTACCTCGTTTGATTTCATATTAATCCGGAACATCAAATTTACAAAATACTTACCCGTAATATCCGACAATAACATGGAATTGTGGAAAAACACTGTCGTATTAACTTTTGTTTTCTTCATTTCATTCGTAGCTTCGGGATGTGAAAATCCCATCGAAACATCTCGAAAATGCAGTCGAACAAATTTCATCCCTTCCGGGCATTGGAAAAAGAACCGCCTTACGACTGGCATTAAATCTGATCAACAGAAGTGAAGAGGAGATCAAAATGTTTGCTGAATCTTTGCTTGACCTGAAGCATCACGTGACAAAATGTCAAGAATGTGGAAATATATCTGATCAGGAGACCTGTACCATCTGTATCAACCCAAATAGAGAGCATGGAACGATTTGCGTGGTCGAAGACATCAGAGATGTCATGGCAATCGAAGGAATTGAAAGCTACAAAGGTATTTATCACGTGCTTGGAGGAATCATCTCTCCAATGGACGGTGTAGGTCCCGGCGAGTTGAACATACAACCATTAATTGAAAAGGCCAATTCAGGAAAGATCAATGAAATCATCTTTGCACTGAGCCCAACCATGGAAGGGGATACAACAAGTTTTTACCTCTATAAAAAGCTAAAAGATAAACCCATTGATATCACCACTCTCTCAAGAGGTGTGTCGGTCGGAACTGAACTTCAATATGCTGATGAACTCACCTTAAGCAGATCGCTATTGAATCGGCATAAATATCAATCTCAATAACCACTAAAGTCATTTTAAATGTTCAAAGAATTCAAAATGTTTATCATGCGCGGCAATGTCGTTGACCTTGCAGTTGCTGTTATCATTGGAGCAGCTTTCAATGCGATTGTTGGTTCCTTGATCAATGATGTAATCACTCCTCTATTGTTAAAACCAACTATGGAAGCTCTTGGAGTTACCAAATTGGAAGAAGTTGCCTGGAATGGAGTTCTTTACGGAAAATTCATTGCTTCAGTTATCAACTTTGTTGTCACCGCGTTTATCATTTTTCTTATGGTAAAGGCGATGAACAAAATGTCTAAAAAGAAAGAAGAAGCTCCTGCAGCAGCTCCTGCCCTAACAAAAGATCAGGAATTATTGACAGAGATCAGAGATCTTTTAAAATCAAAATGATAGAATATTTGGAAGGGAATCAATTGAGCCCCTTTTCTTTTCTATAAATGGCTGATAGATCGTGTAATTGAGCCGAGTTATACGTCGTTAGCTTTTCAGTCATATAATCAAGACTGATGATCATTGCCTGAGCGACATGTTTCACTTTGATTGGTTTGTACTTGTCTATTACACCCGACCTACCGATAAAATTTCCAATTTTGATCGACCACTCTTCACCAGTTCTTTTTTCTTCCCTTACACTATCCAGAACAGAAGGCTTCACAAGGACCAGATGGTCAAATTCCAGTTCATTAACTTTTCTATCTAACTCAGCTTTCATTCTGGAATAAAAGAACAATGATTTCTCAGAAACTCCCATAGCGGAAACAAGAACGCAATTTTTCACCCCTTGTTCTTTTAATTTAACTAAAAAACGATAGGGAAGCTCAACGTCAATATGATGTTGAGCTGACTTGCTACCGGCTTTTTTCAGAGTTGTCCCAAATGCCACAAAAACGACATCTCCTCCTCTACTTTCAAGCTGATAATCAGACTCAAGGTCCACGATGTCATTCGTTAGTTTTGTGTCTTCTACCTGAATTTTTCTTCTTGAAACAGCGTAGATTTCCTTGTAATCTTCATCCTTCAATAATTGTCCGATTACCTCTTTCCCTATTGCACCTGTCCCTCCAAGTACCCATGCTGTCAATTGTTTTTTCATCAAAAAATCCTTCGTTCTGTGTGTATGATAAAAAAAAATTCTATTTTCGATTTATCTTAAACTTGAATTTACTGATTAAATACTTCTTGTTTAGACATTTATGACAAGTATTTTTGTAGCCAAACTAGATTTTGGTGTATCGAGCGAAGAGCTCAAAAGGTTGTTTCAGACCTACGGAGCAGTGTTAAAAGCAAATGTTGCTACCGACAGGGAAACAGGTAAATCCAGAGGATTTGGATTCGTAGAAATGGCAGATCGCGATGCCGCCATGGAGGCTATACGTTCGTTAGACGGACATATAATCAACGGCAGGCCTATAGCTGTGAAAGAAGCGGAGCAACGGGGAAATGACCGTGGTCCTTCCAGTTCAAGAGACCAAAGACCTCAGAGAAGTTTTGATAATCAACGTCCGAACCAGCCTCCACGGGATCGAACGAATGATCGTCCCAGAGAGCAAATGGAACGTCCACCACTTCCAAATGAAGATGAGCCTGCAAGCTTCACCCCCCCTTCTGATATTCCAATTATCAAAGGTGAACCTCGTAAAAAGGTTTCCAAGGATAAAAAGAAAGATTTTGATACAGATGACAGATCAAAAAAGACTAAGTTATCCCCTTACAAGAAAAGTGGTAAATCCAATCGTTTTTATGACGACGATGAAGATGATGATTTCGATCCAGAAAGTGACAGCCTCTTTAATTTCAACGATGATATAGAAGAGGAAGAATGGGATGACGAAGATGAAGATTAGTATTAAAAGAGCCGTTTGGCTCTTTTTTTATTTCAATGCATCTATCATTGATTTTACAAAATTAAGGTCCTCGACAAGGAATTGCGCTGAGATTGTAGCGCCCGAAACCCCATCTACATCTTCATTTAATTTCAATGATGGTGTTTTACCAATAAATTGATTTAACCAGCTCTTTCTACAGATCTCGTAGCCGTATGCCCCAGGGTAATTTGCTATTTCCAGATTTCGAATACTCAGATCATTGTTAAAAACGACAATGTAATCAAAGGTCTCATACGCCGATAAGTTAGGATCATTGGGCTTAGCACACCCTCCTACTTTACATCCAAAAGCGGTCGCAAAACAAACAAACCCTTCTACCTTCCCATCAACCTTCACCGAATACAACTCCCCTAAGGTAGCCTTCAGAGAATCTGGAACTTCGACGATCGATTTCTCATACACATAGTTCTTAAATGACTTTTTCAAAACCTTATCAATTGCTTTCTCATTCAGCATAAAGCCAAATGAGAAAACAGCCGATGCAAGTATTATAAAACTCCAGAATCCTTTCATACTATTAAAACCAATAACCCAATCCTAAATTAAGCGTTGATGTAAAATTGTCATCCACTTTTGTCCTGAACAGCTGATAATCTGCTTTAAAGATAAGCCCTGGCGCAGGTTTTAATCCAATCCCAATGAGCAACTCCTCTCTTGCATATGCTTTATTTCGATTTACGAACTCATCCACCTTAAAGTGGGTATCGTAATATTCATAACGCACAAAAGGGATCATCTGTAAATAATCGTCTTTCTTTAGATCGAACTTGTAGGAAACTTCAGCATATCCACCTAAAATTCCTTTAGCTACATTCGATCCAGTGAATGCATTGTACTGATCCGTGTTCGATAAAGAAGTATAGATCGCCTGTCCTCTGAACATTAATCTTTTCGCAGAATAACTAACATTCAACCCGGCCATCGAAATTCCGACAACCGTCGAATCTGCCTGTGAAATCGCTACAGTATTGTTTCTTTCCAATCCATTATATAGAGATGATTCTGCCTTACCAATATATGCGGAAGCTTCGATCAACAGCTTGTCAAATCCAAAATAGGAGATCTTTCCCGTTACAGATGGTCTAGTAAAAGATGATTCGTCTCCTCCCTGTCTCGCGTTTCGGAGGCCATTAGACCCTGACAATCTTGCTGCACCTGTATAACCATTGAACCCGTTCAAAACATACAGCTGATACTTGATTGATGCTTTCTTGAATAATCCCTGAAAACCAGCACCCATTTCTCTCCACGTAGAAGGAATAATATATTTATCAACATTCGGACGTTCTACTCCATTAAATAATGTAGGCTCATGGAATTCATTGACGTATCCCATTGGAACCAAAATCACCCCGGTTTTAAAGTTCAGTTTATCATTGAATCTATAATTCACAAAAGCCTGCTCCACATAAATCTCATTGGTATGCTCAAATTCTATTTCAGAAAAGAACTGAGCTCTTTCATTAAATCGATATCCTAAATAAGTGATGATCCTGTGAAGATCTATTTTCCCTGCTCTGAATTCGTCTCCATCAATATTCTGGTTGTAATGTGCCTCACCATAACTACCAATTGCGAATTGCTGAATATCAGCAAACTGAACTCTTTTAGCCGACATATCAGCTGCTGTATCCAAATATACCTGAGCTATTCCTAGAAAACTGACCTGAAAAAACAGAAGGGCTAAAACTCTTTTCATTTTAAAACAATTTCATGATGCAAAGAAATGCAGCATTGTCAGAAATGACAATACCATAAAAGTGGTATTATTAAGAATCGTTCTAAACAATTTGATAAACAAATGCGTTAAAAGTCCAGCTATTCATTGATTCCTTGTTAAATTCGTACGACATGACTAAAAAGGAAAAAGCACAATATATTATTGATCAACTGGAAAAACTTTACCCAGAAACTCCAGTACCCTTAGATCATACAGATGCGTATACCCTATTGATCGCGGTTCTTCTATCTGCACAATGCACTGACGAACGTGTCAATAAGATCACACCAATACTTTTCAAGCGAGCAGATAATCCGTTCGACATGGTAAAATTGACCATCGAAGAGATCAAAGAGATCATCCGTCCATGTGGATTATCACCTGCGAAATCAAAAGCGATCTACAATTTGTCTCACATCTTGATCGACAAATACAATGGCGAAGTTCCTGACAAAATATCTTTATTGGAAGAGCTTCCGGGTGTTGGTCATAAAACTGCATCAGTTGTCATGGCCCAAGCCTTCGGGGTACCGGCCTTTCCTGTTGACACACATATTCATCGGCTTTTGACTCGCTGGGGTATTACCTCTGGAAAAAACGTTACCGTCACGGAAACTGATGCAAAAAAGGTCTTCCCCGAGGACCTGTGGAATAAACTACATCTCCAGATCATTTTTTACGGTCGCGAGTATTCCCCTGCCAGATCTCCAAAACGAGCTATGGATTTCATAACAAGAGAGATTG
>JALRFI010000125.1 GCA_023253775.1 Crocinitomicaceae bacterium | reverse complement strand
GTATTGATTCTTTACCATAAATAACTTTATCTTTGTTACGCTTAGGCTCAACGTCCTTTTGGGATTCGTTGAACTCCAAAGCCACAAGGCTCCGTAGCTCAACTGTATAGAGCACTGGATTTCGGCTCCAGCGGTTGGGGGTTAGAATCCCTCCGGGGTCACAAACAAGACTCACTTATTGAAGTGAGTCTTTTGTTTTTAATTACATTTACTCTAAGTATCTCAAGATGAAAAAAACGTTGTTTCTGCTTCTCATTTCATCAGGACTATTTTATGCCTGCAATAAGCCTGTCTATAAATACAATGCAGATTTTGAGGGCGTTTGGAAAACGGATATCCTCTTTGACACTATTTTGAACATGAACGTCAGAAGTGAGATTATCATTGATGGAGCCGATGGAAGTTTTAAAAACACATGTTCACCCTGTGGAACTGATCTTTGTAATTGCGTGAGCACTCAATATGGTAAGGCTGTCATGAATTCATCAAGAACTCAAATGAAGATCGGCAGTTCAAATTATCCTTTGCGGATTGACGAAGAGCCTTATCAGAATTCCAGTGGGATCTGGACGATGAAAATACAGGGGTTGGTTTACCATAGACAGTGAATTAATACCTGACGCCCATTACACAGACATCATCGACCTGATCATAGCCTTCGGACCAGTTTTCGAATTCAGATTTCATCTGCTCTCCCATTTGCTGAAGTGATTCATTAGAATGTTCCACAAGGAATGCCTTCATCTTAGTGTACTTGTATTTTTTCCCATTTGGCCCTCCAAATTGATCGGCAAACCCATCGCTGAATAGAATAACGGTGTCATTCGGTTGTAACTGAACCGCATGTATGGTGAACGGTTTTCTGTCTTCAAAATGACCGATGGGTTGTTTGTCTGCTTTGATCTCTCCCAGATCCTCACCTGATAAAATGTAAATTGGATTATTTGCTCCTGAATAGGTCAATTTACCGGTTTGCGTGTTAAGGCAACACAAGGCGATGTCCATTCCGTCCCTTACCTCGGAATACCCTTGTTGACGAAAAGCATCCTCTACAAGGATGGTCAATTTATTCAAGATTTCGGCAGGATCAACAAGATTGAATTCCTTGATCGCTCGATTAAGACCGTTGTTTCCAACGATACTTACGAAAGCTCCTGGAACTCCGTGGCCAGTGCAATCTACCACAGCAAAATAAACGAGGTGATCCACTTTGCGAACCCAATAAAAATCTCCAGAGACAATATCTTTCGGCTTAAATAGTACAAAGGATTCCTTGAAACAGCTGCTGATGTATTCGCTTGTTGGGAGAATAGCGTCCTGGAGTCGTTTCGCATAGCGGATACTGTCCATGATATCTTTGTTCTTTTCTTCGACGATCTCTTTTTGCTTTTCGATCTCTATTTTTTGTTCTACAATTTCGGTTGTTCGTTCTTTTACAACTTCTTCAAGATGTTCTTTTTGTTTTCTGATTCTTCGATTGGCAAATTTCACTGAGAAATAATAGAGGACAATACCGATCAGGATGTAGATGATGTAGGCCCAGATAGTTCTGTACCACGGAGGCAATATGGTGAAAGAATAAGTGGCTATTTCCGATTCAAAACCGTAAATATTCCTGGCTTTTATGTGTAATGTATAGGTTCCTTCTTTAAGGTTTGTATATGATTTTTTATTGTTGGTTGACCAATTTGTCCACTCCTCGTCTTGACCGTCCAATTTGAAACTGAATTCAGTTCCTTCTTCGTCAAAGAATGTTGTAGCAGCTGCTTCGAACGAAATTTCTTTTGAGGAATATTGTATTTCTGGGAGATTGATCTTTTGTCCCTTTGATAATCGAATACCGGAATATAACGCACTATCTGACCAGGTTAGCTGACGTAAAAAACATGAAAATCCTGGATTGTAATCTTTTTTGATATCGGGATTGTAGACCATTAATCCATTAGGTCCTCCTAACCAGATCGATCTCCCTCGGTCATCGAATAGTCCGTGAACGATGTCTGTGGAAAAGCGCACGAAATCTATTGAATTCCAGGAGTGCTGAGCAGTGTTTTCAAAAAAACCGATCTCATAATGAGTGTTTTCATGAACGAGAATAGCCCATAATCGCCCTGAAGCATCTTTGAGTAATCGGTGAACAGATCCTTTTTTAGGGAAAGTATAGATGTTGGATGGAATCAATTGATTTCCTCTGATCTCAAACAGGCCATTATCATTTCCCGCATGAGGAACCCCGTCGACCAAGGTGATATAGTGAGCTCCGTCTTTTCCATTTCCGACATTGGCCAATCTGCCTTTTGTTTTCACGCTTGAGACATGGGCCTTGATAATACCTGAAGCAATAGTTCCTAACCAAAGTGTCCCATCAGGTTGAACGTTAATGTTGAAAATATCCTCTGAAAATCCATTGATATACCCCTCATCTGTGAACCCAGCTCCGTTCCAACGGATCGAGCTCAACCCATCATAATTGGCAACGAAAACAAGATTTTGATCTTTTGGGGATTGCGCAAAATTGTATGGGCCGCATTTTGAGACGAAAGTGAGTGTTCCGAATTTGTCACGGAGCATCCAGACACCATTGTTCGCTGCGACCAATAAAATGGTATCCCTGCCAAACGCTAAAGTTTTTAAACCATAACAATCGATATTCAAACCATTCACCTTCTTAATCCTTTCAGCATGATCGCCTTGCTGATCATTCAGGTAATATACCCCACTAAGTGTAGCAAAAAATTTGGCTCCCTTAAATTCACAGATTCCTTCAACACCACTGGTCATCCCAAAATTTATCCCGAAACGGCTGACTGGTGAAATGATGTCTATTTTGGAAATTCCCTTGTTGGTTCCTACCCAAATATTTCCCTCATGATCCAGATATTGGCAATTGATGTTGTTATCGATCAGTCCCGTTCCAATATCAATTCGATAGATCAACCTGAAGTTACGATCATAGACAAGCAGGCCATCTGAAAAGGACCCGCTTGAAAAATACTGATCGAACACATTGATTGCATTGTACGCGGGTTTAATATTTTCCATCATCAAAGTTTCTGGTTGAAAAGGATCTGAAATATTCGTGATGTTCCCTTCAGTAGTCTGCAAGTAGGTACCATTATGAAAATTAAGGATCGAATAGATCTTTTCGTCTGAATTGTACTTGCCTCCGTTGGGTACCGGTTTGAACTCTCCACTTTCAAGCGAATATAGCCCGGTGGCAGATCTTGCTGCATAGATCTTTCCGTCAGCATAGAACATGCCGTAATAGGCGTCATTTTCAGGGCTTTTCCAGGCCTTTAGTTTTTTGTTCTTATATTGGTAGATGACATCTCCATAATGAAAGAATACTGCGTCATTGGTGACTTTAATGCTTTTGGGATTTTTTAGATCCGTGCCCTTATCGAGTTGAGTAGCAATGGAAACAAAATGTGCTCTACCGCTGGCATCCGATTCCAGATAGCCAAGATCCCCCCGAGCTCCAACATAAACAACACCTTCCGGTGATGCTGCTAAAGCATTGACTTCGTAGCTATCATATTTTTCGTTAAGGACCTTAATGGTCTCCCATTTTCGACCATCATAAAGAAGTACTCCGGTCTTATTTCCGAAATACATAATTCCATTCTGGTCTTGTGCTATCGAGAAGATCTGGGTTTGACCATTGTACTCGGGACTCGGATAATTTCTAATGTTCAGTGAGCCGAGCTGAAAATTGTTCTGAGCGAATGCAATGACGCAAAACAAGCACATGAATAGTACTGTTGATATGGTCTTTTTGATCATTTCCCCCTGTTTCATGTGTTAAAAATAAAAAAAGCCTTGCGTTAACAAGGCTTTCTATTTAAATCACTTTTGAATGACAATTCGTTTGGTGATTAGATTCCCATCAAATTCGACTTTTAGGAGATATATTCCTGTTGTCAGATCAGTGAGATCCATCTCAAGTTCCTTCCCATGATACATGTAGCCTTCTTGATGTTCTCTAACAATTCTCCCTTGAGCATCAATTACCTGGAAAGTTGCTTGATTAACGTCCCCTGCAAATAAGTTGATCTGGAACAATCCCGTTGATGGGTTAGGATAAACGGAAAGACTGTTTACCCATGTCAATTCCGAAATTCCATCGGTGATATCTCCTGCAATTGCCTCTGTTCGGTTAGAGCGAGTTGTATTGTTGTTTTCTACGTGCATTGTGGTTGATACACAAGGGGCTTCCAAAGGAACTTCAATTACATAGTAAAGGGATGTTGCTGTTCCCAATGGGGCATTCAAGTCACTATAAGAATTCACGTTACTCGGAAGAGAGGTCAACATTGTCCAACCAGCAAGGTCATCGTATCGAAGTACGTTATATGTTGTATAGGAAAAACCAGCATAATTATCCCAAATCAGATTTACTTCCTGTGAAACACCAATGTTTTGTGTCAGGTGTATAGTCTTGTGTTGAGGGCTGATATAAGATTCAGTTCCACAACTGTCAACAGCAGAGATTTTATATCTGTATGCTTGAACTGCGGGATTTGAAATGGTATCAATATAGATACTCAAGGAATCATATGGAACTGTTCCCAACAAATAATACAACCCTGCTGAGCTGCTTTCTTTATATACGTTGTAGTGGTCAATTCCTAGTGTGGCAACTTTTTCCCAAGCCACCTTGTTGTGTTGAGATGGAGTGACTGTAACCACACAAATTGGATTTGGAAGTGGGTTTTCGTATTCTATTTCGAAAAGTTCTAATCCCTCACAACCATTAGCGCCGGTTACCGAAACCGAGTATTCGCCAGGTGATAGACCCGTTAGATCTTGAGATGTTGCACCAGTGGACCATACATAGGTATAAGGCGATGCTCCTCCAATTGGAGTAATGTAGATTGCGCTACCCCCTTCTCCACAGCCTATATTCAAAATGGAATCCATTATGATCCCCGGAGAATTTGTTTCACTGATGGCAACATTAGCGGTGGTTAAACAGCTTTGGTTATCAATGACTGAAACCGCATATATCCCTGCCGCAAGGCCAGTCGCATTCGGACCACTTTGTCCGTTCGACCAGATAAATGTGTAAGGACCAGTTGTTCCATTAACGACCGCGGTTGCACTTCCATTACTTAAGTTACATGTTGCGTTATTGGATGTAAATGCTACGCTTACCTCTCCTGGTTGTTCTACCAGGATTGATGCTACCGCAATACAGCCTTGACCATTTGTTGCGATAACTTCGTATGGACCAGCTACAAGGCCATTTACATCCTCCGTTGTTGCACCATTCGACCAAAGGTATTGGATGCCCGAAGTATTCCCAATAGGAGTTATATCGATGGCGCCATTGTCTTCGCCAAAACAACTTACATCAATGACATTGGTAACGGCCAGTGTAGGGGCTTCCGCGTCAGATATTGTAGCGATGGCAAAGTCAGAACAGCCTTTATTATCTGTAACAGTTACAACATAGATTCCTGCTTCAAGGTCACTTGCAATATTCGTGTTATCCCCGCTGGTCCAGCTATAGCTGTAAGGAGGATTTGGACCGATTACATTTGCAATGGCTTGACCATCGGCCTGTAAACAGCTTGCGTCAAGTGAGTTGGTTATAATTTCCATATCAGAGTCTGGAATTATAATCTGTTGAGTAAACATTGCTGTATCCCCACAATTATTGAAAGCGATCATAGTAACGATGTAGGACCCCGGGGTATTGTAACTATGTTCAACAGGCTCTAGTGCGGCACTAGACAATTCAATTCCTGAATTATCACCAAAATTCCAAAAGAACTCATTTCCTCCATATCCACGAAAGACAACGGGTTCTCCAAGACAAACATATTCATCAAAATCAATGAAAAATCCTGCGTTCTCTATTTCTGCCCCTGGACCAACAGTAAGAACAAATTGCTCCGTTGCTGAGAGTCCACAGCCGTTAGTTATTGTTGCTTGGACATTGTAGATACCGGGAGAAGAATATGAATAGTTTGCCAAATGGTAAACTACCATTGTTCCCTCAATATTCAATACAAGAGAATCTTGAGACGCAATTGTTGTTCCATTACCCATGTCCCAAACCAAAGTCGAAGCAGCGTTATATGGAGCGGCAACTAGTGGGACATTGTCACCCGGGCAATAAATTTCTTGTGGAGTTCCAGCATAGATAAACTGTGGAGGAATATTAGTTCCTGCTGCTATTTGAGTGAATAAAGTAGTATCATTACCACATGAATTTGTAATTGTACAGGAAACTAAATAGGTACCCGCTGAGGAATAACTATGGAAACCATCTCTCGAGTCAGAAAATGTGCCATCACCAAAATTCCACAGAAATGTACCTGAATTTTCATATTGATATGCCGAGCTAACATTATACTGAAAGCCATCTCCAATGCAAATCTCACTTGGAACATCCGATGTGATCGCAACATTTGGGTTAATTGGAAGATTAGTTACGATCTGCACCGTCATTGTTAGGGTTGTATCATTACCACAACCGTCAATGAGTGTGACCCCCACATTATAAGTTCCGGGATTTGTAAAAATGTGAGAAGGGTACCGTACGTTACTAGTGCCCCCATCACCAAAATTCCAGCTATACGAAGATGCATTCGCGGTCGAAAATCCGACACTTGTGCCAGGACAAGCCTGATTATTTATATTATTTATGTTGGCCCCAATGTATGCATTACCTGAATAATTTGGCACATTTGTCACGATGATCGGGTTCCCAATGTATGTAGCAGTATTTCCGCACCCATTTTGTAATGTTACGCTTGGAATATAGGTGCCAAACGATGGATATATATGATTTCCTGCTGTTCCAGTAAGGCCATCGCCATAATTAAAAAGATAATCAAGGTCCCAATTAGTGTAGAGATTTACTTGAGTTCCAGGGCATATAGCCCCACCATTTCCTGCATATACATCAATGAAACCACTTACCGGCAAATTATTCCCAACATGGATAATTGTGTCAATGATCTGTACACCACAATCGGATTCAATTGTTAAGGTTGTAGTAAAGTCCCCAGCGGTTGCATAAGAATGGTTAAAGCTAGCCCATGAATTGTTTATAACCTCCTGATTTCCATCACCATAGTTTATGGTGTAAGTGACATTGGCATTGTTTTGAAAAAAACCCGCATCCCAGATTTGAATTTGATCTCCTACACAAACGGTATCTTCACTCAAATTGAAAAAAGGTTTATGCCCTGCCACAAATACGGGTTGACTGTAATTACCCATATAACTTCCAGAGGCATCAAAAGCCATCATATTGACATAGTAGTATCCAGCTTCTGAATAGATATGCGAGGGTTGTTCAAGGTTAGATTGTTGACCATCGCCAAAATCCCAAGAATAGTTGGCCGCACATTGTGTTTGATTGTTAAACTGAACGGGCTGTCCATAACAAATATAATTTGGTGCAGTAAAACCGAAAGTTGCTTGAGCTCCATTTAATCCAAGATACATGTTTACAGTAACGTTATCAGAAACACCGTCTGCCGGATTGTCTACAGCCGAAACTGAAACAGATGTCAATGGGAAGTATGGGGAAAGATCCAAGTTGTCTGCAGAACAAAGACCAGTAGCAATAACGTTTCCGTTAACAATCACATTCGCAGATGTCCAGCTCGGGCAATTTGTGCCCTGTAAGTTGAAGGATAAAAAAGCGGATGTTATATTACCTTGGGCACACGAAAAATCAGTGATCGAGGCAGTTGTACCTGGTATATCAGATCCGGATGCTGTAGCGAAAATAGGACAATTACAAGCATAGATATGAGAGCTCGAAACTGCTAAGGCGATGAATAGTGTGCTAACAAAGAGCCATTTATTGAAATTCATAAGTATGGTTAGTTTATTGAGAGCAAAGTTATTACATTATGATTAATTGAAAAAGAACATGTCTAAGACAGAATCATTTTTCATGGAATTTTTAATTTCGTCAAAATGGAAAAAAATCTGAAAACAGATGATGGTCTGAATTTGATGGTATGCATCGATCAAATTTTGGACGCAAAAGCAGTGGTTATTATTATTCACGGAATGGGTGAACACGCGGGCAGATATACCGGACTAAGAGAAAGATTAAATAGTTCGGGATATTCAGTAATGGCTTTTGATCACCGGGGACACGGAAGATCATCCGGAAAAAGAGGCCATGCCCCTTCATATGAACACTTAATGAGAGATATTGAAATCATGATCAATGAGTCTGTTCAATTGTTTCCCGGCTTACCGATCTTTCTATTCAGTCAAAGTATGGGGGCTAATCTCTCATTGAATTATACCATCAGGAAGAAGGATTCCAGGGTAAGAGGTGTAATAGCGTCTTCACCCTATTTACGATTGGCTTTCAATCCTCCGAAATGGAAAATTACCCTAGGTAAGATGGCTTCTCGAATTTATCCAGGCTTGTCTCAATCAACAGGTTTGGAAATAAAAGCTATTTCAAGGATAAAAGAAGTCGTAGAAAAATACAAGAACGATCCACTTGTGCATGACAAAATAACCGCGTCGTTCTTTGTTAACGTTAACGAGGCGGGAGAATATGCCATCCAAAATGCTCATGAGATAAAAATTCCCGTCTTGGTCTTGCACGGAGAGGCGGATCGATTGACTTCAGCAGAGGCGTCGAGAGAGTTGGTCGAGCGATCAGGAGATCATGTGAAAGGGATTTTTTTTCGGGATGGTTATCACGAATTGCACAATGATATAGATTCAGATAGTGCTTATGTCGAGATGATTAGTTGGATAAAAAGCACCTTAATCTAACACAAGAGGAAGGTCAATGATAAAGGTTGTTACCCGATCTGATGTAAGCCTCATCTCACCATAGTGCTCAGCAATAATATTTGAAACAATACTCAATCCTAAACCAGTACCATTTTTTCGATGTTTAGTTGAATAAAACTTTTTAAAGATTTTTTTCTGGTTTTCCTCAGAGATAGGGGGGCCGTTATTCTCGAAATGTACCAGCACCCTAGCCCCTTCAATTTTAGTGAATATTTTAATGTATTTGTCTGTTTGATCTTCTGGGGATTCTTCAAAGGCTTCAATCGCATTTTTCGAAATATTAGTCCAGACTTGAAATAATTTCATTTCTATCCCATGAATGTTAACAGTATCATCTATATCTATAAACAACGCAATGTTATCTTTAATTCTGTGACGTATTAAAGGTTCAATTGATTTAATACTTTTAGCCAGGTTGATACTAGATTTTTCTTGGGTAAGGTCTTCCTTTACGAAATTTTGCAGATTTGAGATTACACCTGCCGATCGTTCTGAAGAAATCACAATCCCCGAAAGGAAAGAACGCAACAACCAAAGTATATTAATCCCCTTTATTACCTTTTCAGTATTTTTAAGTTGCAAGATGTCTTTACCTACCTTAAACTTGAAGATGTAGAAGACTTGATTATAGACATACTACCTTATAAAAAAATATAGTTATAGTGTAGGGTGTTAACAATTTTGTGTATATTAGCACAAACTAAAACACTTTTATTATGTCTAAA
>JALRFI010000107.1 GCA_023253775.1 Crocinitomicaceae bacterium | reverse complement strand
CAGGCTGGAACGAGGCAGGCATGCATTGTTCCATGGCATGGTCGCGGTCGGGCCACCCGGACAAGGTGGATTTCCCGGTCCTCCACACAATGCTCCAGAACTCGTATCCCATGCTACCCCATCTCTATTGTCAAACATCGCAACTCCATTGATAAAGATTCCGATATTCCCCATCGTTGTAGCCGAGGGCGTACCCGTATTCTGCACGGGATTCAAAGGCATTTTAAATATTGCATTCTGATTCGTCGCCTGAGAAGGATTTCCGTCCAAGAATGGACCAGTGATATAACCCGGAACTCCTGTTGTGCTGATATATACCCAATTCGATGAATATTGAACGGTCTGCACGTTAGCTTCTACTGCGTCATTGATAGGCGTTGAATTTCCTGAAACGTAATGTCTCCCATTAATCCCTGTTGTATTGATCAACCACCCCGTAATTGCGGGACTCATTTGAGCAGTTGCACCGAGAGTGATCAGGGAACAGATTATAAAAATTGATTTCTTCATTTAGCTTGATTTTGGTGTTTGACGTTTAATATATGTTCATCCCTCATTTCTGATTAAAAAAATCTTTCGGGTAACCGTGCTCTGGAGCAAACATGAAATTTTTATCGGTTAACGTTAAGAGAAAAGCGACAAGGTCGACCTTTTCGTTGGTCGTGAAGTGGATCCCTTTTTCAAGAATTGGATCTAAGGTGTTTGAAAAGTGGATCTTCCGATCGTAATGGTCTATTACTTCGGATAGCTTTTTATATCTGCCATCATGCATATAGGGGAAGGTAAATTCTATGTTTCGCAAAGAAGGAACCTTGAACTTTAAGGAATCCATTCTGTTCTGAGTGATCTTCATTCTTCCGATGTCCTTTAATTGAGGATCCGGTTCCAAACCGTTATTTCGAAAAGAATAATCTGAAAAAAGTGGTTCCTTATGGCATTCGGAACAATTCTTACAAAATAATTCATACCCTCTTTTCTCTTGCTCGTCAAACTTATCTTTACCAGACATGACCCGATCATATTTAGAATCACAGCTCACTAGCGAGATCATGAACTGTCCGAGCAATTTCAGTACTCTTTCGCCCGTAATAAGGTCATCGCTGTATATTGATTTGAATGCCTTTTTGTATCGGACATCCTTATTCAGCTTTTGCACGATCTCATTGATGGAACTTCCCATTTCATCCGGATGATTGATAGGTGCCAACGCCTGGGCATCAACATGATGAATTGCTCCGTCCCACATTAAATCTTTTTGCCAGGCTAAATTGAAAATGGCAGGAGAATTCCTTGTCCCAATTCGATCGTTGATCCCATGGCTCAATTGATGATCCACATGTGTGAAAGCATTGTAGGGTGAGTGACAGCTTGCACAAGAAATTGTGTTATCCGAAGACAATTGGGGGTCAAAGAATAATGCTCTTCCCAATTCAACTTTTTGCTCGTTCAATGGGTAATTGTTGCTATTGTATATTGGTTCAGGCCATGAGCTGGGAAATATCAATTCAATCGACTGATTGCTTCTGAATCCAACCAGAAGAAATATCAATCCAAAGAATATTGCGATTAATCTCATCGTAGGAAAAATGAACCGACAAGAATGTCTGCAAACTCCATTGCTCTCTTTCCGGGCGACATTATTTTCTTGGGCTGATCGGTCGATAAGGTTTGAAGCATCTGGTCAAGATCCAACTCCAGACGACTGACGTTTGAACTTCCTTGAAGCTGAATTCTGCGTTCACAATTGTACCCATTCAAAAACCCTCCTATATGGAAATTGAATTCCTCGGCAACTCCATTTTCAAAGTGTATTCCTTCAAGTTTGAAATTAATGTAGCCACTCTGCCATGACCAGTACATGCCATGTATCGGATCCAGAATCCCTCCTGAAATCCCATTCGCATTGGTCAAACTATCTACTCCAAGAGTAAATTGTATCTCATCTATTTGGCTTATAGGTGTCAACAAATAGTTCTGATCTTTCTCCAGGTCAAACAACAGTCCTGAGGATAATTCAGATCCTCCTACAACTACATTAGTGAGGTAGAATTTCACGACATCTATTCGTATTGAGTCGTCTTGAAATAAAATTGTCTTACCTGGCTGAATTTCAAAACGATCATACATCACTTTCACAGGAATTGAATCCTGTGCGCGAACTCCAAACGAAAAGAAAAGGATCAGTATTTGAATCGAGCGAATCACCTTTTACCTGGAGGCATTGGAGGTCTGAAAATAGTTCCCAGGTCCTTAGTAAGCTCATCGAACTTTGCAATTTGTTCCTTTTCGCATAATCCACGAATCGATTTGAAATGCTCGAAATGGGCTTCTTCGATCGTCCTTTGCTGTTTATTGATCAAAGCGATCAATGAATCTTTCTCTAAAGGCTGATCCTGATCTAATTTTTGAAACAATTCATTTTTCAATTCCATAATTCGTTCGTCTGAAGACTTCAAGAACTTACGATGCCCTTTAATCAAATCATCATATTTTGTAATCTGATCAGTTGAAAAATCGAGTCGTTCGATAATAACTTCTTTCGGACTTGGAGGATGTCCAGGACGCTTTAATAAAAGAAATATCGTAATTGCATTGGAAATGATCAGCGCGACACTCAAGATCATTAAAAAACGTTGTTTAGTCATTGTAAATATCATTTGATTGGTAAAACTCATTCTGAACTGAGGCAGATGAATTCATCTCTTTCATTTGCTTTATAGCAGAAACCTGGAAAATGATCAGAAGGATAAAAGACAATCCAAAGGAGATCGCAAAGCCAGGTGTAAGTTTGTCATTGACCTGATTTTCAATCTTCGCTTTGATCCTGGTAAGTAGATAATCCGGTGCGTCCACCTTGTCTACTTTGGTCCACTGACTCAATAGTTCATCAATATTTGTTTCTTGTTTCATTGCTTTTAAGACGATTTGTTGATTTTAATCCCTCGCTACTTCCAATTTTTCCATCAAATTCTTTTTGGCCCTTTGTACCAGCGACTCAACTGCTTTGCGCGTGATCCCCATGATTTCCGCAGCCTCTTCCTGAGATCTATCTTCAAATTTTGTAAGAACTATGGCTGTCCTTTGATTATCCGGAAGTGAATCGATTATTCCATATAGCTTAACCAAGCTTTCCTTATCTTCCATTTTTACTCCTGGATGATCAAAATGAACTGCGTAGTCAATAGTTTCCCCTTTCTCTCCGGTAAAGGATAAAATGGTCGCCCATCTCTTTTTTCTTTTTCTGGATCGAATTTTATCAAGGGACTTATTCACGGTGATACGATAGATCCATGTCGAAAATTTTGATTCACCTCTGAATTGTTCGGCCGTTTGATAAACAGATATGAAAACATCCTGAGTTACTTCTTCTGCATCCTCTTTGTTTGCCAGATAACTTAAAGCCAGATTGAAAACCTGGTCTTTATATTCATAGTATATATTTTCTATCTGCAAATTTGAAGTGCTTCTCTTGGAGAGTGTAAATTACAACTCTGACGACGAAAACTAATCATTCCCTCGCACAAAAAAAGGCAAAAAAATCTTTGCCTTTATGTGGAGAAGATCGGGCTTACCGATGCTTCGATCGGCATAGACTTCTCGCCCAAGTATAAACGAAAAAAGGCTGTGCTCAGCACAGCCCTCAGTTGTGGAGAAGATCGGGCTCGAACCGACGACCTCTTGACTGCCAGTCAAGCGCTCTAGCCAACTGAGCTACATCCCCGTTTTAAATCAATTGATAAGCTGTAATTGCTCCAATGCTTTAATAGCCCACAACTGATGCGATTGCCTAAAGGTACTGATCGTTTTTTTACTTATCGAAACTTGACCTTTAAAAAGTAATTGATATTGCAAACTTTCCACTGCAATACGTTGATGCGATTCATTGAGATGTATAAAACTCATCGGACGAATCATCCCAACCGAAAGATCGTTATTGCTCCTTTTATTGGCAAAATAAAAGAACTGAAGCATTAGATCGGCAGTGCTTCTTATTTGATCCTTGATGTTAATATATTGATGCAAAAACATGCTCGAAAACAATTCATTTTTCAACATCATCATTAAGCATCCTGATATGCTGGAAGCTTTTAGGCATCTTGCAATTAACCAGCTCCTTCCTTCAACTGAAAGTTTATAATAAATCAGCTCCAGTTCTTTGACAAAATGATTCATGTTCCTTTTCGATTGTAATTTATCTCTTAAGCGCATGATTTTATTTTCATAAAACCGAGAAATCAGATGCTCATTTTCAGTAGTTGGATCTTTCAATGATGAAAGCGCATTGAAGTTACCTGTTCTGTATATTTTTTGATTCTGCATATACAAGGTATTGAAGAGCTGATCTTCTGAAGTAAAATGTTCATTTTTTTCATGACGAAGCAGAGCTTTTGTATACATACCATTTAAATCATCTTCATCTACGAAATAATGAAAAAGCAATTGCCGTGTTAATTCTATCTCAATAATCCGAAATAAACTTTCTTGGTCATGAACAGATCTGATCAGCGAACCAAACCTCATTACATCAAGAATATTGGGGGGTTCTTTGATCTCTATCAGCTCACAAAACTCTTTCAAGGCTTCCCATTCTCGTCCAAGAATATAGAGCTCAATTTGTGCTAAGGAAAAGGAGTTTAGACTGTTTTCTTTAATTAAGCTGGGATTTTCCCATTTATTTTTTCGCTTTAAGGACTCAGAAAATTCATAATAAGAAATAAATCCCAAACCTCTTAGAAGCGAATCAAGAGTTGATCTATAGGTTTTCCTTTCAGGAAGAATTTTTAAAATTCTTGCGATGGAATGACCTGATATCGAATAACCCATGCTCGAATACAAGGAAGAAATCCGATGGCAATCGTTCACCGTTTTTGGCAATATACCAAATGACGACCTGATCAACCTTCTCAGCTCAGTTATTTCTATTGTCGAAATTCCTTTGGACATATTTAAAGATAATGAAAGTTCAATGTCAAACAACTACCATCCAGAAATAGAGTCCGAGACAAAATAAAAACAACATGACCATTCCAAAGATCAAGGACTTAAAAATAGTAGCTTTCAAATCGTTTAAACATAACGCGTCCTAAAGTAATGCACCCACACGGATGGAAAGTGCGGGTAAAACGAGACAGAGTGGCTTGGAAGGGCAAAAAGTAGTCTAACGGATTGATGAGGCAAATGTAACTAGTTGGTTA
>JALRFI010000055.1 GCA_023253775.1 Crocinitomicaceae bacterium | reverse complement strand
CGAGTCTGAGCTAGCTCAATAGTAAAGGAAAAAGTAAAGGGATAAAAAAAAGCCAATCACTTGGCTTTTTTTATAATTCAATTGGAAACGAAAGGCCTCAATTAATGATCCTCTGAATTAGTCGTTGATTCATTAACAAAGGCATTCATTGGGTTTAGAATGAATTTTGAAGCTTTCACACGATAATTAAATGACTCAAAACAAATACCATTGTACGTAAGTCGCATTGTGTAAATTCCAGGTTTCAAATCTGAAATATCCTCACCATTCACTGTGAAGGCATAATCTGATTCAGATACCCATACAACGCTGTAATCATTCGACGACGATATAGTAATATCAATTGAACCATCTGAAGCAACATTTGTTGAAGCATGATTTATCATACTAGAAATTGAAGGAATTTGCGGCTCTGACAAAGTAATAATTGATGTTACTGCCTGATTATTAGCATCAGTGACAATCATTTCATAATTTCCCACGGATAGGCCATGGAAAGAATAATTATCGTTCGGATATTCCATACCATTTATTGTATACGGTGCGGTACCGCCTACAATATAAATTGTAATGGCTCCATCATCTCCACCTTTACAAGTAGGATTTGTACTTTCCACGTTCAGGGAAAGTTGAGAAAAAACTGAAGAAACAGTTATAAGAAAAAGGTTTAATAGAATCGCTTTCATTTGTTATTGTTTTTAAGATTACAGTACAAAGTTGAAGATCAGTGACAATTTAGCAAAAAATAACACAACTTATAAAATGAAAATCATTGAAACTACTTAATATTTCTAAGTGTTAATACGTACACTGCTTCAAGAAGAAAGTGATCTATTCAACGAGCCCCCAAACAAATATCTTTCCATCATCAGAGCAAGAAGCAAACTCATCAGGCGAAATTACAGTTAAGGAATTCACAGAGTGACGATGTCCACCATTTTTGAAATCAATTCGCTGTAACACCTTTTCAAATCTGGAATCCCAAATTTTAATGGTTTTATCACGACTACAGGTTACCCAGAGCTCGTCATTTAATTTAAGAATATCGTAGACTACGTAATTATGAGCAGGTATACTCTTAAACAAAGTGTTATTCTCTAAATCCCAGATCTTAAGAAGGGCATCCTTACCTCCAGATACCAGACTATTCTCATCAAGAAAACTGACAGAAGAACAGCCACCTTGATGTGCATTGAGAGAACTGATCTCATTAAAATAAGTCGTATCTAACACCCGAATCGTCCCATCCTGGCACGCGAGTGCAATTCTCTCTCCATCCGAAGAAACTGCAATTCTTCTGATCTTCCCTGAATTAAGTGGTAAAAAAAGTAGCAGCTCATGTTCTTTCAGCGTCCAGACACCAAGATTTCCATCTGCATCCGTGGAATACCAATGCCCTTTATGAGAATTGATCTGCAGACAGAATATAGCCGACCTGTGCTGAATAAAGTGTCGGAGCTCTTTCTTATGCAAAAGGTCAATCACGTGAATAGAACCACCCTTCAAACCAACAAATAAATGACTGATGTTCGGATCTGTCTTCACTGCATAAGCAGCTTCCGATAATCGTATTGTAAAGTAATCCTGAGTACCCTTTTCAAGATCCCAGCGTGCAGAAAAAGCATCAGAAGCAACAGAATAAACAAAACCATCTAGATAGTCAATCTGGAAAACGCTCCCTACATGACCATTAAATTCTTTTTGCTTAACAAAGGACATTACCCTTCTTGTTCTTCTTCTAACTCATCTTCGTCAGAATTTACCTGCTTAAGTCTGGCTGCATAATCATCCGGGAGGAATTCAAAGAAAGTATCCCCTCTTAAGCCTAAACGAAGACACTCCAGTGGAATCATTTCGTTTGGAGCAATATTTCCAAGATTCACCTCTGCTCCAAAAAGCTTGATGAACCAAACTTGCTGATTTTTCTGAGGCGCTTCCCAAAGGATCTTCTCTGGTGCTACTTTAGAAATAATTCGATTGATCAGGATCGTGTGTGCCGATCCATTTGGTCTGAACACACCCACATTTCCAGATTCTCTCCCTTCTGCGATCACCTTCCAAGAACCTGCCTCTAACTCAGTACTCATCATCTTGATCCATTTTCCTGGTGAGATCAAAATTCCTGAATCTTTTGACCCTACCTCAGAGAGAACAGTGTAATTCTTAGAAAATTTATTGATCAATTCACATTTTTCATCATGATTGATAATGATCGAACCATCAGAAACCTCCAGCAAATCAAGACCATACTTGTCGATGAACTTCAAATAATCCTTCTGCTTGTTTCTGGCGTAAAATACTTCAAACAGAGTACCACCGAAGTAAGGCCTGATACCAGCTTCTCTGTATAGCTTAATCTTCTCTTCAAGATCATTGGTTACCAAAGCAGTACCAAATCCCAGCTTCACCAGATCGGTTAGATTTCCGGAAGCCTGAATGAAGTCTTCAACTTCACGTAAGCTCAACCCTTTATCCATCATCATTGTTACTCCCTTCTCTCTGGGCTTCGGACTTCTGTCCGGTACAAACGGTAATTTGTAGTTCATCTTATTTATTCTTCCGACAAATCTAAGAATTCTTGGACTTTCTTCAGTGACGGGTTAATATCAAATATTTCTTGTGCGATTTTTTTATTCTGTTCGCAGCATTTCGCAAACAAAGTAATTGCCTCCTCTTTTCTACCAAACAACCAAAGCACATTGACCTTCAGAACCTGAGCAATTAACAATCCGGGATTCGCTTCTATGAAACTTTCAATAAACTCCTTTGCATCAACGAGGTCTGTTTCACATAGCAATTCAATAAAGTTTGTCAAGCATTCATCGTCCTTTGGATCCAATGCAAGGGATAGCTGATAAAATTCTGCAGCTTGCTCCAGATCATCGATCTTTTCATAAGCCCCTGCAATGACATGATAGATCCCGGCATTTTCAGGATCCAGTTCTGCCGCCTTGTGCAAGAGCACCAACCCTTCTTTCGTTCTACCCTCGAGATCTTCAATGATTCCCAATCCAAGCCAAGAATCGGGTAGCATTGGAGCTAATTCCAAACTTCTTTTGTAGAAGTGTCTTGCCAATTCCAATTCATTGAGTTGTTCGTGGGCCTCACCGATGTAACATAGCGCCATCGGATCGTCTCCATCAAGCTCGATACATTTATGAAAGCTCTCAATCGCCAATAAATATTTCTCCTGAGATAAATATGCGTTGCCCATATTGAAATATACGGGTCCAAAATCTTCATTGATCAGAACGCAATAATCATATGCCCAAAGTGCTTTGTCATAGTTCTCGAGCTTCGTATATGCATTCCCCAAATTATACCAAGCGGTGAATGAATACGGATTTTCATCAATATAGTCAGAATAGCACTTAATCGCACTTTCATATTCACCCAGATGATCATAACAGAAGGCAATCTCATAAATTGCACCTTCATTGTGTGGATTAAATGCGATCGCTTCTTTAAGAACTTCTACAGCTTTTCGATAATCGCCCGCATTTTCAAATTCCATTGCAAGGTCAAGGAAAATCTCATCTTTATCTTCGGCCTCAGATAGATCAAGTGCTTCTCTGAAGTATCGGATCGCATTCTTCGAATCCTTTAATTGGCTAAAAATGGACGCCTTTGTCAATAACAATTCACTAGTGGGTGACTCCCACTTTTCAATTCGTGAAATAATATTGAGTGCTTCCTTTAGATGCCCCATAGCAGAGATCGCCTGAGCCTTTCTAAGATGAAAGATCGACAAATAAGGGAATTGATCTGATGCATGCTCAGCGCATTTCTTCGCTTTCGTATACTGGCTATTGATCAGAAAATGATCGATCAGGGTTTCTAACCGATCACTATCAAGATATCCCATTGAACCTCCTTTCAGAAATTCTTCGAATCGTTCGAGATCTTCATTGAGATGATTCTCCATGAAGTCATCATCCTCTTCATCAAACATACCGTTCAATTTGTTATCGTAATATACAACTTTAGAACCGCACGATTATTACATGGTTCTTTTTGTTATTAACAGACAATTAACACATTCCTATTTTCCGGAACGCTTTCGATCAGTTTCTTTTAGAAGCACCTTTCTGATCCTAAGATTCTGAGGAGTTACTTCTACATATTCATCAGACTGAATATATTCAAGACACTCTTCAAGACTAAATACTTTCGGTGGAGCAAGTCTCACTTTATCGTCTGCTCCTGAGGAACGCATGTTCGTTAACTTTTTAGTCTTAGTAACATTCACACACAAATCTCCAGATCTTGAATTCTCACCAATCACCTGTCCTTCGTAAATATTCTCATTTGGATAGATAAAGAATTTACCTCTTTCCTGAAGGTTGTTCAATGAGAAAGGAATTGATGTCCCTTGCTCTAATGAGATCAATGATCCATTCTGTCTTCCAGGAATGTCTCCCCTATACGGTTGGTATTCCAAGAAGCGGTGCGTCATCACTGCCTCACCAGCCGTTTGAGTCAATAAATAATTGCGAAGACCAATAATACCTCTAGAAGGAATCAAGAACTGAATGATCATTCTCTCACCTTTCGGTTCCATGTTGGTCATTTCCCCTTTACGCTTAGTAACAGCTTCCACCGCCGTCCCGGAATGCTCTTCAGGAATATCAATAGTTAATTCTTCAACCGGTTCGCACTTCAGTCCATCAATCTCCTTGATGATTACCTGTGGCTGTCCAACCTGCAATTCATATCCTTCTCTCCTCATCGTCTCAATCAATACAGAAAGGTGAAGGACACCTCTACCGAAAACGATCCACTTGTCAGCTTTATCCGTGTCTGCCACTCTCAAGGCAAGATTTTTCTCTAATTCTTTCTCAAGTCTCTCCTGAATATGGCGAGAAGTCACAAATTTACCCTCTTTACCAAAGAATGGTGAATCGTTGATCGAGAACAACATAGACATTGTAGGCTCGTCAAGTTGAATCGTTTCAAGCGGCTGTGGATTATCGATGTCACAGATACAATCTCCGATTTCAAAACCTTCAATACCCGTGATCGCACAAATATCTCCCGGCTGAACCTCAGCTACTTTCTTTCTTTCAAGACCTTCAAAAACAAACACTTCTTTGATTCTTTGCTTCTGCTGATCACCGTTTCTTTTGTTGATGATCACCGGCTGATTTTCCTTGATGGTACCTCTTGTCAATCGACCGATGGCAATTCTACCTACGTAAGAAGAATAATCAAGCGAAGTGATCAGCATTTGCGTATTTCCTTCTTCGATCTTCTTTGGTGGAAAATACTCAAGGATCTGATCAAGAAGAGGCGCGATACTATTGGTTGGATTTCTCCAGTCGGTAGACATCCAACCGTTCTTTGCAGAACCATAGATGGTTGGAAACTCCAATTGATCTTCGTTCGCATCCAATTCAAACATCAGATCAAAAACCTTTTCATGTACTTCGTCAGGAGTACAATTTTCCTTATCAACTTTGTTGATCACCAAAAGTGGCTTCAACCCCATTGATAGAGCTTTTCCAAGTACAAATCGTGTTTGAGGCATTGGACCTTCAAAGGCATCAACCAACAAACATACACCATCTGCCATATTCAATACACGCTCAACCTCACCACCAAAAACGGCGTGACCTGGGGTGTCTATGATATTAATTTTTGTGCCCTGGTAAGAAACAGATACATTCTTTGAAACGATCGTAATCCCTCTTTCACGTTCAAGGTCATTATTATCCATGATCAATTCACCAGTCGGACGATCTCTTTCGTTCATCACATTTCCTGCTTCGATCATCTTATCAACCAAAGTTGTCTTACCATGGTCAACGTGGGCTATAATGGCAATATTCCTAATTTCCATTGCTTTATTCTTACTTATTATCTTTTATTTCCGTTTGACCTTGAGCTGTTTCCTCTAGATCCTCCCGAATTTCTTGAGCCTCCCGAGAATTTACCCTTTGATCCTGAACGATCTGATCCTGAGCTCCTTTCTCGTCTTCCGAACCCTGAACCAGAACCTCCTGATCTTGAACCTGATCCACCAGACCTTGAACCTGATCCACCAAATCTTGAACCGCCAGACTTATGTCCTCCACCTGATGACCTTTCCTTCTTGGTGATCTCGATCTTTACTTCATTCCCTTCGTAACTACTTCCGTTAACTCCTTTAAGGATCTTATCCGCAAACTCATCATCTGCTTCGAAGAATGAAAAAGATGTCATGATATCTATTCTGCCTACATTCGACGATGTCAAACCCGACTGGTCACATACGTGACGAAGTAAACCCCCAGGATTCAATCCATCTCTTCTTCCAAGACTAACAAAAAATCTGGTCTTACCAGTTTCATAGTCATCTCTTCTTTCCTTTCGCTTCGGACGATCATCATCTCCACGGTCATTTTTCGAACCAGTGGCATTCAGATCACCCGCTCTTTCGTAATATTCGATAAAACGATTGAACTCGGCTGAAATGAATCGCTTAACCACTTCTTCTTTTGAAAGATTCTCAAATTCAGCCATAATCCTTGGCATGAAGCCTTCTATATCCTTTTCCTTAACCTTAGTTGATACAACTTTATTGATCAACTTTCCAAGCTGAACTTCACATATCTCTTTTGCATCAGGAATCTGACCTAAGGAAAAAGATGTACGCATTTGCTTTTCGATTGCCTTGATCTTGTAATTCTCTCTAGTGTTCACCAGTACGAGCGATTGACCTTTCTTTCCTGCTCTTGCCGTTCTACCACTTCTATGTGTGTAGTTCTCAATGTCATCAGGTAAGTTATAATTGATCACATGCGTGATATTATCAATATCAAGTCCTCTAGCTGCAACATCAGTAGCCACAAGAATCTGAAGATCTTTTCTTCTGAATCGATCCATAACACGATCTCTCTGTGCTTGAGACAGGTCTCCATGTAATGGTTCAGCATTATAACCGTCTTTTGCCAGTTTTTCAGCAACATTGGCTGTTTCCTGACGAGTACGACAGAAGATCAATCCATAGATATCAGGGTGAAAATCGATCAATCGCTTCACTGCTGCATATCTGTCTTTTTCTTTGACCACATAATTGATGTGCTCAATATTTTCGTTACTCTGATTTTTATGTCCGATAGAAACTTCAAATGGATTCTCCATGTAGTTCTTCGCGATCCTTGCTACTTCAGCCGGCATTGTTGCCGAAAACAACCAAACATTCTTGTAGTCCGGTGTAGATTCCAGGATTGCATCGATATCTTCTTTGAATCCCATGTTTAGCATCTCATCTGCCTCATCCAGCACAACGGTCTCAACATCAGAAAGTGAAATTGCTTTTCTGTTTATAAGGTCCATTAATCTTCCTGGAGTTGCTACGACGATTGCTACGCCTTTCTTAACATCCGTCATCTGACGGCGGATATCTGTCCCACCATACACCGCAACGATGTTAATTTTTACATACTTTGCAAAAACCTCAAGATCCTTTGAAATCTGTAGACAGAGTTCACGTGTCGGACAAATTATTAAGCCTTGTGGATTCTTACTATTTTCTTCGATCTTACTGATCAAAGGAAGACCAAATGCAGCGGTCTTACCTGTTCCTGTTTGAGCTAAACCAACGAAATCACTATTATCACCAAGAAGGTGTGGAATAGCTTGTTGTTGGATCGGAGTAGGTGCTTCAAACCCCATTTCTTTTAACGACTTCAGCACCTCACTCTTTAGCCCGAGTTCCTCAAATGTCATCTAATACTATTAAAATTGGCTGCAAAGGTACGCTATTTCTGACAATCAGCAGAATAAATTATTTACTACCCTCTTCTGAATCACCTTGATTTGCCTTTTCGGATAGATCAGAAGGGGATTCTGTCTTTGCTGAAGGCTCAAATTTCTCTTCCTTCACATCAATCGAAGGAGTCTTTTTAGGTGATTCATAGCGCATTGCCTCGTCAATATCTGACGAATACTGATCCAGAGGCCTTTGAATATCTCTAGCTGTTTCCTCTACAATTCCTTTCAAATTGAGGTCCTTTTTGATATCCATTCCTGACTTCTTGATCTCTTGCTGTAATTCAGAAGATGCATCCTTGATCTGTCTCATAGTCCTACCAAGTGTTCTTGCCAACCCCGGAATACTCTTTGATCCAAAGAACATCAGGATGAACACCAAGATCAAAAGTATTTCAGAACCAGAAACATCATTAAGAAAAAGTAACATCTTCTATAATTGGTTCACAAAGTTAACGAAAATGCTGAGGTCTTTCGACTTCTTACTTTACCTTTTGAATTTTTTGGATCACTCGTAAAATGATCCTGTTTGGAGTAAACGGAACAAAAACTTTCAACATGAATGCGAAGGAAGGAAAAGTGATCTTTTGAAGTCGACCTTTCATCATTGCTTTATATCCTTTTTCCGCTGTTGCCTTTGCTGTATCCGCCATTGCAAATAAGCCACTACCTGACATTCCCGCTGTAGCTTCAAAACCTGTGTTAACAGGACCGGGACAAAGAGCAGTTACAGTAATTCCGTATTCACGAACTTCCTCGCTCAACGCTAACGAAAAAGAATTGACGTATGCCTTGGTCGCATAATAATTGGCCATATTTGGCCCAGGAACATATCCGGCAGTACTCGAAGTGTTCAAGATTCTTCCTTTTCGTCTTTTGATCATCTGCGGAAGAATTAAATGAGTCAATTCAACAAGCGCAGAAATATTCAACTGTATCATGTCCAATTCAGAAGAAATTGATCTTTCGTGAAAAAGGCCATATCCACCAACTCCTGCATTGTTGAATAAAAAATCGATTTCCAATCCTTGATTTGAAATTTGATCAACAATTTCTTGGGCAGCATGAGGCCGGTTAAGATCCACTTCAATCACTCGTGTTTCAACATTATAATTTTCTCTTAACTCTTCTGAAAGCTTTACCAATTCATCTCCTCTTCTTGCAACTAAAATTACATCACCTCCTTTTGAAGCATGAATTCTAGCTAACTCTTTTCCGATACCACTTGAAGCACCAGTTACAATTCCCCATCCTATATTACTCATTTTCATTTCTTTATTGCATCCCATGCGAGTTCAAAAAGTTTATCTTTGAAGTCTTGATTCGCAGCATTTTCAGGATGAGCTTTTAAATAAGTCACGCTGGTTTCTACCATTCCTGACATCGTTTGAACCAGTAACATTGGAGGTAATTTCTTTAAAATCCCCTGATCTATCCCTTTTTCAGCAAGTTCCAGACTCATTTGAACAAAACGATGATTACCATAGATTTGTTCATTGAAATAATGGGAATTTTCAAATTGTCGCATGAACACAAAATCTTCAGGATTTTCCATGTTCCATTCAAGCGAAGCAAGCCATAAAGTATAGATGCTTTCCTTTAAGGTAGCGCCCTTATATATCTGATCTGCAGTATACTTAAATAGTCTATATTTTAAATCGTTGTACAATTCCTGAATGAGAATATCTTTTGTACTGAAATAGTGAAAAAGGATCCCATTACTCACGCCAGCCTCCTTTGCGACCTTTGCCGTTGCTGTGCTGTAAAAACCATTTTCAGCGAATAATTTTCTGGCAGTGATCATTACCTTTTGCTTCCTGTCCATTGTCTTATTTTACAACAAAAGTAATAAGATTTTTAAAAATTGACTGATTAGTCAGTTCTATTAATATCCTGCCTTTTCCTTAGGGTAAGCATTGAAGGTGCCTGAGGCCTTTGCGATCAATTTTCCATGATCATTTTTGATCTCCCCTTCCATAAAAACGATCGATCTGCCTCTACGAATTAAAGCAGAAATGCCCGTAAGAATATCATTATTGAATGCAGGAGCCACAAACGTTACCTTCATCTCAATTGTCCCGACGACTAAATCGTCCTCACAAACTGCACTTAAAGCCCCTACCCCTAGCAATGCATCACATAATCCTGCAATTACACCGCCATGAACCGCATTTGGTGTAGCAAGATGATGTTCATTTACCCGGCAATTGTATTCAATCTTTCCAGGTTCGAGAATTTGAAAATCTATTCCTAGATACTGTCCAAACTTATTGAACTCAATATATCTGGTGATGAGTGGATGTTTTTTCAGATCAGACATTTACTTCTTTTTTTAAGTGAACATCCATTTGAGGGAAAGGGAAACTGAAACCTTCCTCAGGGAATTGAGCATATACTCGCTCATTCATTTCAAAATAGACAGGCCAGTAATCGTCTGTTTTCACCCATGCTCTCATGATAAGATCGACAGAAGAGTTCGCCATTGTCATAATTCCAACAAAGGTTTCCGGATCATTCAATATCCGTTGATCCTCTATCGCATATTTCAGAAGTGTTTGCTTCGCTTTTACTGCATCATCACCATAAGATATACTTATCGTCCAATCAACACGTCTTACGTCAGCTTTTGTGAAATTTGTAATATTTCCATTAGCAACAGCACCATTCGGTAAAATGATCACCTTATTATCCCCGGTGTGCAAATACGTATTGAAGATCTGGATTTCTTTCACTACCCCTTGTTCTCCCTGGGTCAAGATAAGATCTCCAACTTTAAATGGTTTCAATACCAAAATCATCACTCCCCCGGCAAAATTAGATAAGGTACCACTGAAGGCCATACCGATAGCCAAACCTGCTGCCCCTAACAGCGCTACAAACGAGGTCATTTCGATCCCTAACTGAGTAATTGCCGTAATGATCACAAGAATCTTCATCACCATGGAAGAAAAACTTGAGATAAAAGTTACCAGCCCCTCATCAGTATTGCTTTTTTGAAGCACTTTCCTGATCGCTTTGGTCGCGAACTTTGCCAGGTAGAAACCTACAACCAAAATAACTACACAGATCAGTAAATTGGTCCCCATCCTAACTAAAAACTGATTCACATCGGTATACTCGATCCCAAAAATCTCCTTAAGCCATTCCATCTTCCTTATTTTTTTTGACAAAGTTAAAACTTGATTGATACTTCCCTATGAAAGAATCGATTTCTTCTTTTAATTTTAAACCATGTTCTTCATTCTTTCTAAAACATTATTATTTCTTACGTCTCCCTTTGCTTGGATGATCGGTTTCATGTTCGTTGGCTTTTTACACAAAAAAGAGCTCTGGAGAAAACGATCAAAATGGATGACCCTGTCAATATTCCTAATCTTTTCAAATAATGTGATCTTCCTGGAATTTTGTCGCTTATGGGAAGTTCCCGGCAGCAAAATCGAAAATGTAAAACCTCACGATTTAGGAATAGTATTAACTGGAATGGGAGAATACAACAATGATCTTGATATAGTGAGTATACGACGTGGTGGAGATCGTATCTGGCAAGCATTGAGTTTGTATCACAAAGGTAAGATTCGGAAAATACTCATTACCGGAGATAATGGATATGTCACCGACAGAGGACTACATGAAGCCAAACAAATCAAAGAAGTACTAGTTTCATGGGGAATACCAAAGCAAGACATCATCACCGAGGAAAAATCAAGAAATACTTATGAAAACGCCCTAGAAACAAAAAAGATATTATCGTCAAGATATCCTCACATGAATTCATTTCTTTTGATTACATCAGGAACACACATGAAACGATCACTTGCCTGCTTTAAAAAACAAGAAATGAGGTGCACTCCATTTTCTACAGATCTTTATACCGGTCCAACTAGAGGATACTTTTGGGATCAATTTATCATACCAGATGTTAGCACCTTTTCCGATTGGAATAAACTAACCAAGGAGTGGGTCGGTTTCGTAACCTACGATATAATTGGTTATCTGTGATCTATAAAATCAAAGACGGAGAACTGGAACTTATCGAAAACTTTCTTGACAAGGAAGAAGCCGATCGTTTTTTTGGTCTATTTCTAAAAACGATCCCCTGGAAAGAGGGAAGCATTAAAATCTTTGGCAGGCAGCACTTAAAACCGAGACTAGAATCTTTTCATGCAGAAGATGACGTCACTTACACCTATTCCGGGAATATGCTGATCACGGAAAATTTTACTCCAGATCTTTCCGTAATCAAAGAGCAAATTGAAAATCAATGCTCGAAACAATTCAATAGTGTTCTGCTCAATTTATATCAAGATGGAAAAGACAGCAATGGATGGCATGCTGACAATGAAAAGGAGTTAGGAATTGAACCCTTTATTGCCTCCCTCTCACTTGGTGAGACTCGTATCTTCAAATTAAAGCATCAGGATGGTGATAAATTGGACATTCCCCTGAAACACGGAAGCCTTTTGCTTATGGGAGGTCAATTACAACACAAATGGAAACACTGCATCCCTAAATCTTCGAAAAAGTTGGAATCCAGAATCAACCTTACATTTCGAAATATCAAGATTTAAAAATCATATTGTACTATTTACGAAATTGAAAAAGATGAATGCCCGAAATTAATTTGATTCCGGGCATTTAATTATCCATTATTTTTGCAATCCGTGAAATTAAGGTTACTGTATATTCTATTGTTCATTCTTCCGAATTTTTCCTATTCCCAGGAGAAATCGATTGACGCGAAAAGATGCTTTGAAAAGATCACCATCGATGGACAATTTAATGAAGAGAGCTGGAAGGATGTCCATACGGCGACAGACTTTGTTCAATTGAGTCCTCAGCCTGGAGCACAATCAACATATAATACGGATGTTAAAATAATGTATGATGATCATTCATTGTACATGGGTGTTATTTGCTACGATGACCCTCAACATATTTCCAGAATATTATGTCAAAGGGATGACTTTAATGCGAACATTGACAATTTCATGGTACTAATTGACACCTACAATGATGATCAAAATGGATTTGCATTCGGCGTGAGTAGCATGGGGGTTCAAATGGACTCCAAAATGTATATCGAAGACGAAGCTGTAGAAGTCAACATGGTTTGGAACAGCATGGTAACGATAACTGAAAAAGGATGGCAAATTGAAATTGAGATCCCGTATTCAGCTTTTCGCTTTCCGAAAGTCGAAATCCAGAATTGGGGAATTAATTTCTATAGGCATTTAAGTCGACTGAGGGAAGAAACAACCTGGTCCCCTGTTAAGCCTGATTTTGGCAATATCGTTGCCCAATGTGGCTCATTGAAAGGCGTGCAGGGAATCTCACCTCCACTGAGACTAGCTTTCATGCCATATGTGTCCTCTTATGCAGATTATTTCAGGAATAATGATCCTAACGTGAAAGACTGGAATTTCTCATTTAATGGAGGAATGGATATCAAATATGGAATCAATGAAGCGTTTACACTTGACATGACCTTAGTGCCAGATTTTGGTCAAGTTGTTTTTGACAACCAGGTACTAAATCTAAGTCCATTCGAAATTCAGTTTAACGAAAACCGACAGTTCTTTACCGAAGGTACTGAGCTGTTTAATAAAAGTGGACTATTCTATAGCCGTAGAATTGGAATACAACCTTCCTATTCTGTTCTGTCGACATTACTGAATGAGAACGAAATGCTCGAAAACGTTCCTGGATCGACACGATTATACAATGCCTCTAAACTTTCAGGTAGAACTAAAGCTGGTACAGGAATAGGAATATTCAATGCAATTACTGCAGAGCAGTATGCAACGGCTATAAATCTGGATTCCGATGAGAGACGAGATGTTTTAGTCTCACCACTAACCAATTATAATGTTATAGTACTGGATCAAAATTTAAAAAATAACAGCTCGGTAACATTCACCAACACAAATGTTCTGAGAGACGGATCCTTTTACGATGCAAATGTCACTGGAATCGATTTCAAGTTAAACACCAAAGACAACAACTATTTCTTGAAAGGTTGGTCTGCCCTTACAGCTAAATTCGGGAATAATGTAAACAGTGGTTATAATGCCGGAATAAATATCGGTAAGCAAAAAGGAAATCTCGTTTATAATCTATCTTATAACGAAGAATCAGATAGTTTCGACATCAATGATCTGGGTTTTAATGCTGTAAATAATAAACGAAACAGCAACGCACAGATATCTTACAGAACATTTAAACCCTTTTGGCGCATCAATAAGTCCGGTACTACTTTAAATCTTTATTACAATCGACTTTATTCTCCAGATGTTTATACTTCTTCGGGTGCATCTTTAAATTTCTTCAATAATTCTACCAGATTTCATGCTTCAGGAGGTCAAATAGGAACCTCTTTTACACAGGAGTACGATTATTTTGAACCTAGAAATTCAGGCTATTACTTCATTCGTCCAGGTGCTTTCTGGGGCGGAATATGGATCTCTTCAAATTACCAAAAGCGTTTTGCGCTCGATGCAAGACTAAACGCAAGTAAATATTACCAGAATGACTGGTATGAAATGAATTACTCAATTTCTCCGAGGATTCGTATTTCACAACGCTTATTCCTGATTTATCAATGGTTCCAGGCCATTAATTTAAATGAACGCGGGTATGCAGTGCCTTTCGGAACACCTTTAAATCATACTGGCAATATTGTTTTCGGAGAACGAAATAGAAATGTAGTTGAGAATACGATAAATCTAAGTTATACCTTAACGAATAGAATGGGCATAACATTTAGGCTCAGACATTATAGATCGTCCCTCAGTTATTTTTCGTTTTTTGACCTATTGTCAAATGGTCACCTTACCTCAAATTCCATGGATGGGTTGGATACAAATGGTGAAAATGTATACAACACCAACTATAATGCGTTCACTATAGATTTTGTATATCGGTGGGTATTCCTTCCCGGTAGTGAAATTAATTTGGTTTGGAAGAACTCCATATTTTCAAGCGACAAGAATATTGAAGACAGCTATCTCAATAATTTTAATCAATTATTTGATTACAACGCTGTAAACAGCCTTTCTCTTAAAGTTCTATATTGGCTTGATTATCAGTCACTAAAAAAAAGGAAGTAATCAATTTTTGATCTAAATCCAGAAATATTTATATATCTGAGAATAATCCAAGGGGTTTAAGTCTCATTTTCTAAATGTTATTCGATTTTAATAAGGCCTCCCTTTTCTTGTTCTTTTCCTTTTTTCTTCTTAGACTTCTTACCAGGAACATGATCTTCACTTGTTCCTCCTCCTGGAGGTCCGCCAAACGCATAAGTCTCAGTGCCCTGTTCATCGTACTTGTATTCTTCGATCATCTCACCTTTCTTGTAAAAAGCTCTTCTCTTTAACTTGTCGTCAGGCCATCTTTCTTCAAACCATCCATCGGAAATTCCCTTTTTATAATTCTCCATGTTCTGCAGATAACCCTGATAATAGAATGTTTTAAATTCTCCATCCTTAACATCCATGTTCCAGTGCTCTGTCTTAAGCAGAGTTCCGTCATCATAATAATATTTACATTCTCCATGTTTTTTCCCTTGCTTGTAATTGATCTCATCGAGAAGTATTCCTTCTATCGTGTAATGCCTGAAAACACCTTCCATCAATCCATTCACATAATTGATTTCTTTTTCAATCCTTGACTTGGAATAATACAATTTTTTAGTTCCGTTGAGAAGACCATTATTGTAAAATTCAATTCTGGAAGTATCGCCAGCCCTTGTCAACCAAATCTGCTTACCGTGCTGTTGACCATAGCTGTAATTCATTTCCCAGGCGATTGCTTGAGTACTATCAAAATAAAATATCCACTGACCGTTTTCTTCACCTTGAAAATGATTCCTTACTACCTGAGGACAACCGGATTTATAGTAAGTTGTATCTGCACCGTGTTCCTTTCCATTCACGAATGTCACCCTTCTCTCTAACAAGCCGTTCATGTGACAGGTTTCACAGGTTCCAGAAAAAGGCATCCCCATATTTCCACTCAACACCATTTTGGAATCGTCGTCATACGTCAGCTTTTCATTACAATCTACTACACCAGCTAGTTTGCCACATTCCCATTCAGCAAATCGTTTGCCCGAATTTGATGTGCTTTTATCATAACAGTTTTTCTTTTTGATCTCCGGGATCTGAGCTGTCGACAGATTTGAAATTAGAACGATAGTTGAAATTATGATCCAGTTTACGTACTTCATATCATTTTCAATTTTTCCAGTGATAATTTCATTTGTTCAGGAACCTCAATACTTTGTTGAGTTTTGCCATTATAAGATACCATTACTGACTTTCCACGCGCAAAAACAGTTCCATTTACAAAGAGTTCATAAGATAAAGTAAAACTTTTTGTCCCAATATGCTCAGTTTTCATTGTGATCTCTGGAGCCATATGCAGTAAAACGGGTTTTATATACTCAACCTCATTTTTGGCAAGTACCACCCCATGAGTGGCCCAGTCCCAATCGGACCCAAGTAATTCCTTGAAATAATGCACTCTGGCCATTTCAAAATAGCTCAGGTAAATATTATTGTTGACGTGACCTAGGACATCGAGGTCTGCAAATCTCACTTGTATTCTTGCTGGAGCGATCATTTTCTATCTAAACGTTCAAAAACAGAATTGTTACTAATGAATTCTGGTACAATTTCTTTCATTTTACTCACGATGTCGTCATTCTTTTGTTGATCGAACAAGCTGATAAGATCATTGATGTTTTTCACTTGTCCTTCTTCTTCCTCCCTTACTTTCGCTCTTAAAATCTGAGGATGATGTGTAGGCACTGTGTTCTCTTCAGCAGCCAGAAGCTCTTCATATAATTTCTCACCAGGTCTTAGCCCAGTGATCTTGATCTCAATATCCTTTCCTAATTCCAAACCACTTAGCTGGATCATTTTCTTTGCCAGGTCAATGATCTTCACTGAATCTCCCATATCAAATACGAAGATCTCACCTCCCTCACCCATTGTACCGGCCTCTAATACCAACTGACAAGCCTCTGGAATTGTCATAAAGAATCTGTTAACATTTGGATCTGTTACAGTAAGAGGTCCTCCATTTTCAATCTGACGTTTGAAAAGAGGAATTACTGAACCATTCGAACCCAATACATTTCCGAAGCGCGTCGTAACGAATTTCGTATTACCTGTTTCGTTCATTTTCTGAGCATAGATCTCTGCAATTCTTTTACTTGCTCCCATGACATTCGTCGGATTCACCGCCTTGTCCGTAGAGATCATGACAAACTTCTCAACGTTGTTTTGAATAGAAAGATCAACCAGATTCCTTGTTCCTTTAACATTTGTTAAAACAGCCTCAGAAGGATTCTCTTCCATCAATGGAACATGCTTGTAAGCCGCAGCATGAAACACAAACTGAGGTTGGTAATACTCAAATAAGCGCTTCATTCGCTGAGCACTTCTGATATCACCAATAATCACCTCAAAATCAAGTTCTAGAAATTCAGTTCTCAATTCATTCTGAAGATCATAAAGAGGGGATTCCGCTTGATCGAGTAACAACAACTTTCCGGGCTCAAATCGGGAGATTTGTCTAACCAAACCTGAACCAATGGAACCAGCAGCTCCCGTAACAAGAATGGTTTTTCCTTTTAATTCAGAAGCGATTTTATTTTCATCCAGTTGAATTGGTTTTCTTCCTAGAAGATCTTCGATCCTGATCTTTGAGATCTGCTTCGCAGAGAACTCACCATTGATCCAACTTTTTGGACTGGGAACTTTCTGAACTTTTAGACCGCTCGCTAAACATATTTCAACTATTCTTTTTCTGTTTTCTTCGACCGGATCCTGAATTGCTATGATCAACGTATTGACATTTTCATCAAGAATCAGATTCTGCAGCTTTGAGGTATGAAATACTTTTTTTCCTTCCAACAAATTACCGCTCATTTTCTTATTGTCATCCAGAAAACCAACGATATTGTAATTGATCCTTCTATCCTTTTCGATGGTTCTTTTAGTAATCAACCCAGAGATTCCAGCCCCATAGATCAATACATTTTCTGAATCAAGTCCTGATTTGATTGAATCAAGGTACAGCGCTTTGACCAGGAATCTGGAGCCACTCATCAGCATGAACGTAAATACAAATTCCATAATCAATACAGAAGTTGGAAGCAGATAGAATCCATCGAAGAAAAATCTCCGAACTATTCCTAAAGCAAGGTATACAACAGATGTTGTAAATACAGCGGAAAAAATCCTTTTCAGGTCGGCAATACTCGTGTGACGAACTAGTCCCTTATGGATCTTGAAAACATAAAAAACAATTGCTTTTACAGCAAAAAAGAAGATGATGGAGCCCGATAATCGCTCCCATTCCAGTTCTATGACTTCTCTATTTGCCTCAAGGTCAAAACGGATCAAATACGCGAAACCCAATGCAAAGAATCCAATTAACTGATCAATGATCATGATTACCCATCGAGGTGTATTGGATCGCAACTGAAACATAGACAAATTTAAACAATTCAACCGTGAAAGGCTATCCTTTCATCATTTTCGCCATCTTATGAGCAACTTTATACCAAGCTGGGGAATTATTCCAATTCAACATTGCGTAATGAACGTCTCTCCCTCCAAGATTTTGATTAAAATTTCTTACACCCTGCACTCGAGATCCTCCGAAATCAAAAACTTTTCCTTTTGACACAGTTTCCAGAATTTCATTGTGCATCGCAAGGTACATTGCACCGTCCTTTTTCGCTTGTTCCTCGAATCCACCTTTAAGATAAATGACCCTATCTTTGTATTCGATAAAGAAAAGACCTCCCTTGAACCTATCTTGAGCGTCATATACTGATTTAACAAGCAACACACCTTTTTTGTCAAGGCTTTTTACCAATTCACTTAAAGCAAGAAGTGAACCTGAACGGATTGATTTCACCTTCTTAGGTAATTCCACTTGAATCGTTTTCAATATAAGTTCAGTGTCCTTTCCATTTTTTAAAATATACCCAGCCTTTTCAGCCTTCTTGATCATTCTTTTGGCCTGAGTTTTCAACTCAGAATTTGGATCAAACTCCTGATAAATCATATCGCCCATTTGCCTTGTAGCAATACTCGCCATTGGAAACCATTCGGACAATACTTTTTCCAGATTTTTTGGGCAATCGAAACCCAACCATTCTGTTGTTCGAGAAAAAATAGGTGTATATAACTTCTTCTTATTTAACCGCACGACATAAGGCAAAGAAATGCCTGAAGTATACTCTTCATTCACGTAAATGCACCAATTCTCAGCGATTGAATCAAGATATATTGAACAACTGAAGATCATACCGTTTTCACGATCTACCAGCTGGTCCCATTTTACCACATCGATATCTTTTCGCTCAATGATTTTCATTCTGTTCAGAAAAGGTAACAAATTGATGTTTTTCATGATTCAGTCTCAAGAATTCATCCATCTTCTTTAATGAATAACGCGTAAAACTTTTTGGATGGCCAATGATCACCATGTTCTTCCTTCCACTGCGTTCCATATGCACTAATGTTGAATCAAGAACAGAAGCATAGTAGCCATCACAGCTCAGGTGATTCCATGTAAAACCTGATAAGACACTCTTTTTCCTACCCGGTTGAGGAATAAAATTCCCATCTCCCAACATCTTGTGATCCGTTGGATTCAATCTACCAAGGATGTACAACCTCCAGTAAAACCAAGGGCTATACCTTTTCGAGCTGATTGGAAATTCCTTAAAATCTCCCGGTTCTTCTACACAAACATCTGAGTTAAAACGATATTCATCTTTGTCTGGAGCCTTTCTAAAGTCAAAAGAATACTCCCCTGCTTCAAAATGTGCTCCCGGGAAAACACTACTGTCCTTTCTGACTCCTGCCTGGAATAATGCCTCCCGAATGTGATCAAATGGTTGAATGCACCACCCTCCAGCTCTAAACGTATCAGCTATCGATCCTCGAACAGAATTCAACAGATTAGCATATTTCTCAATGATCTCAGCAGCTTTATCCTTGGGGAAATCGGATAACTTATACCTCCCTTCTACTTTCAATTGCCACTTTCCATTTTCAAATTTAGCGTCCTCCCAATGCGGATGAATATGCAACTGCAGATCGTGCCCTTTGCTTTTGATCTCATTCAAATGTTCTGCAACAAGATTATAATCCTTCTTCAAGGCGGGGTGATCATTCTGTAATTCCTGTAATCGAGAAAGGTATCCAATGTCTACAAAAAATACTGCTTTAACGCCATATTTATCTGCCATTTCCAGAAACTGATTGGTTGGCTCGATCAGACACTTTTGAACCGTACCTGTGTTACTGCCAAAAAACAGCTCATAATCAAATGTGAGATAAATATTCATTCACGACGAAGTTACTTAAAGAACGTCAATCAGGGACATTTTGTATACTTGTAAAAAGCAACTATGGAAATCGAACGCAAATTCTTGGTCAAGGGTGATATCTGGGAAAAGTTTGAAAAACCGGTTCCAAAGTCGATCAAACAAGCATATCTCAGCAATAACGAAAAACGAACAATTCGCGTTCGCACAAAAGGTGATAAGGGATTTCTAACGATCAAAGGAGAGACCATTGGAATCACACGTAAAGAATTTGAATATGAAATCCCCTATTCAGATGCCAATGATCTGATCGAGAATTTCAGTGAAAAAGTCATTTCAAAACAGAGATATGAAGTTCCTTTTGGAAATCATATCTGGGAAATTGATGTTTTTGATGGAAATCTCGACGGATTGATCGTTGCTGAGATCGAATTAAAAGATGAAAATGAACCTTTTCTAAAACCGGATTGGGTAGATATTGAAGTAAGTCATGACCCGCAATACTATAACTCGAACCTGATCATGAAATGTTGATCATCTTGGATCCTTCCAAATCAACTTCTTTTCGACATTGTTAACAAATGAAGGGCAATCGCCTGAGCCAGCACCGGTGAACCCGCCATCCGGGGCGCACACCACCTCACATTCCGAGTTGTAGAGATAATTGTACTGATCACAACAGTCTGAGGTGAAATAATAAAAGATTTGATTCCCGCTTTTCCATTCCCAGACTTCTGCAGGAGGATTTTGAACCTCATCGTTCTTTATTTCAACGATCTTGTCCTTTATACAAGGTGGAACTGAATTTAGTGTATCCTTACTGCAAGAGCTCATCAAAACAACCAGTAAGATCAACGGAAATAGGCACGTAGCTTTCATTTTGGATCGATTAGTAGGTTTCAGATATAACCCAAAAAAATCACAATTATTATATCTCTTCGGAATGGATCGTTGCACTAAGCGTATCAAAAACTGTACTCCCAAGTTCTATTTCAAACCAGCTTAAAAAAGCATCCATTGTAATCTCCGGCCAAAGATCTTCTTCATCACTGATCATCAAAAGTTCAGTCTTAAAGATCTTTTTGAAATTCTTTTCAAGCAGCGGTTCAACCTCAAAAAAGTCTTCTTCGATCAAATAAACGTTTGGTTCTGCTTCCTCAGTTCCATTCAATTTAAAATCGTCCTCAAGGTGCTGATTCGCCCAATCAATAAAGATCTGTGTTGGTTTCACCAAAAGATATCCTCTGTTTATTATTTTCATAGTTAATCAGTTAATGAATAAAACTGTTCTTTTTTAAATCCATTCGGAATACCATACATTAACCATTCCGAGACTCGTCCTTTTTTTTGGTCGATAACGTAATCCCATTCATGGATCCCTTTCTCAGAAATAAAATAATTGACCCACTTTTTTTTGTCAATAGGTGTTGCACTGCTAATGTAAACGATCATTGTATCATTCGCCATAGTCAACATGTGATGTTTTTGAAACTTTGCTTTTTCCAGCAACCTGATCGACCTGCAATCATTACCAAAACAATCTAACCAGTTGTAAAAAGCATTGGCCGTCTTGATTGAATCCGCATAATTCCAGACCCCTAACAACACACTATCCTTTTCTCCGATTAAAGTTATGTTCTTAACAACAACCGGAGAAAACCGATCCAGGATCATTCGGTAGTTTCTTAGTTCAGCCTTTTGTATCCCCAGCGTTAATGAATCAGCCAGACTGAAGTTGAAAAGTTGATCCTGGTCATCAGGTTCACTGTCTTTTGGTTTTCCGGAGTCTTTGTCCATTGTTGCTTCCGGCATGATCTCGTTAAGGTCAATGGCAGCATTCTTCTTTTCTTCTCTACAAGAAAAAAGTATAATCAAACATATGGGAATGCACCAACGCATTTACACCTTCAATTTTCTTAAAGCATCACAAAGTGCATCGATCATTTCTGAAGACACATCCAAATGTGTTACCAGCCTCAACATTCCCTCCCCAAAAGCCATAATATGGATATCCATTTCCTTCAGCGCTGAAATGATCTGATCTCTTTTCTCTGGTTCCACCAAATGAGCGACTACAATATTGGTTTCCACCGGCACGACCTCTTTTAACCAAGAAAGTTCGTTTAAGGTACTTCCGATCTGTTTTGCGTGGTCATGATCCACTTTCAAGCGATCTACATTGTTCTTAAGTGCAAAAAGTCCACCAGCTGCAATGATACCAGCCTGACGCATTCCACCGCCAAAAACCTTTCTCACCCTGTGCGATCTGGTGATGAAATCCTTATTCCCGATCAAGACTGATCCAACGGGAGCTCCAAGACCTTTTGATAAACAAAGGGAAATGGAATCAAATTCAGCTGCATATATTTTTGGGTCAATGCTATTTTCTACAAGCGCATTCATCAATCTCGCTCCATCGAGATGAAGGGGTAATCCATTCACTTTACAAAAGGAACCAATCCTTTTTATTTCCTCAAAGTCATAAATCGCACCGCCTCCTCTGTTCGCCGTGTCTTCAAGACTAACAAGCTGAGTTAAAGGGAAATGAACATCTTGTTTTGGATTGATCCATTTAGAGATCTGATCTACAGATAATCTTCCTCTGTCGCCTTGCAACAAACGAACAGATGCACCTGAGTTTTTGGCAATTCCACCACCTTCATATTTATAGACATGACTTTCCTCGTGACAGATTACTTCTCCACCCGGTGTTACATGCACATTGATTGCTATTTGATTGGTCTGTGTTCCGGAGGAACAAAAAAGAGCCGCTTCTTTACCAAACATCTCTGCTGCAAATTCCTGAAGCTCAATAATCGTTGGATCCTCTCCAAATACATCGTCCCCGACTTTGGCAGAAAACATCGCATCCATCATCTCTGCTGTAGGTCGTGTCACCGTATCACTCCTCAGGTCAATTCTCATCTCAACAATTTTTATGTGAATTTAAGATTTTTAGTCAATGTCTATTTCATACTACAATCAGATTGTTGTATACCAAAATGACAAAGAATTTGGCTAAATACTTCACTGACGTTTGCCTTTATTGTCGTATTCAATCGAGTTCTAGGATGAAGAAAATTCAATTCACAAGCATGCAACATCATTTCTTTCAATCCAAATGCTTCAAGAAGCAATTTGTTCTGCTTGTTGCAACCGTGAGGTCTATCACCTATTATAGGATGAAAAACGTGTGCCATGTGTCTTCTGATCTGATGCATTCTTCCTGACTCGGGAGTCACTTCGATCAGAGAGTATCTAGAAGTAGCATGTTTACCATTTGGTAAATCGATCTCAAACTTTTCGATCAGCCTGTAATTTGTTTTTGCTTCCAGCGATTTGCCATTTTCATTCTTGAGCGGATAAACAATCTCCCCTTCTTCTGGGGTAAATCCTCTGACAATAGCGATATACTTTTTCCGAATCTCGTTATTCATGAACATTACCTGAATTCTGGAATTCATTTCCTCGTTCTTGGCAAAAAGTAGAATACCTGAAGTTTTACGATCGATTCGGTGCACTGGATAAACCTTTTGACCGATCTGATCTCTCAATAATTGAATGGCAAATTCGTCCGCATCCCGAGCAATAGAGGATCGATGCACCAATAACCCATGCGGTTTATTAATGGCAATCAAATCTTCATCTTCATAAATGATCTCGAGCATTATTTTTTTCTTGCGATCATCAATCCATCACGAACAGGCAATAGCACTTCCTGAACACGTTCATCCGTATGTATCTTCCTATTGTATTCCTTGATCACCAATGTTTCCCGATCTAAATCATCATCTGCCAACAAGACCTTGCCCGACCAAAGAACATTGTCTGCGATGATATAACCTCCTTTATTAACCTTATCGAAAACAAGATCATAATAAAGGCAATAACTCTTTTTGTCTGCATCAATAAAAACAATATCAAATTCTTCGTCAAGTTTTGGAATGATCTCCGCAGCATCACCAATAATGTTCTCAATCCGTCCTTCCATTCCACACTTCACAATGAATTCATTAACCATTTCCTCCAGCTCTTCATTCACATCAATTGTAATGACTTTTCCTCCCTCGACCAATCCTTCTGCAAAACAAAGCGCCGAATACCCAGTGTATGTACCTATCTCCAATACTCTCTTCGGCTTGATCATGTGAGACAACATACTCAAAAGCCTTCCTTGAAAATGACCGCTTAACATCCTTGGCTGCATAACCTGCAAATGCGTTTTTCTATTTAATTCATTCAAGCAAGCTGGCTCAAACTCACAGTGGGAGACTACATATTCATCGAGTGCCGGGTCAAGAAATTCCATGTTGTTTTTTTTGTAAAGTTCCTCATTATTGACGAGGAGTGAAAGTTTATTCCCAAATTTAGCTTGTGAAGACAAAGAATACAGAGGGTTATTGTGCCATTGGTGTGTACAAAGGAAAGACGGAGCATAACATCGGGACTCTTTGGCGTTCGGCATTTGTACTAGGAGCTGCATACATTTTCACTGTTGGAAAAAAATACAAAAAACAAAGTTCTGACGTCGTTAAGACTTGGTCAAGAATTCCACTGTTTCACTACAAAACTTTCGAAGATCTAACAAACAACATTCCGCATGATTGCAGACTTGTCGGTGTTGAAATTACGGACGATGCTCAATTCCTAGATGAATTCGATCATCCAAAGAGAGCCATCTATTTACTCGGAGCTGAAGATGACGGTTTACCCAAGGAGGTGCTTGAAAAATGTCATTACGTGATTAAAATACCGGGAAATTCTTCTCTGAATGTTGCCGTAACAGGAAGCATTGTACTTCATGACAGGGTTACTAAAGTTCCTACCGTCTTACCTCCACATCACAACAAATAGGCTATTTTTTTTCTGGATCTTCGATAACAGATTCTAAAACTGCTTCTGCATCTTTTCTAAAGCTGAACAACCAATCGTACATTTCGTCGGTACGGAATACTTTTTCAAGATCACCATGGTCAGCACCTTTCACCTCTGTGTAAACAAGGTTCTTCCCTCCGTTGCAATCTTTGATCGCCCTTACGATCTTCTCTGATTCCGTGATTGGTACTGCTCGATCTAGATTACCATGCTGGATCCAAAGAGGAACACTGGCAAGATCACATCCATCTGAAGTATTGCCACCTCCACAGAGTGCAACTCCAGCCGCTACGACTTCCGGATAAGCTCCAACAAAACGTAAAGTTCCGTACCCTCCCATTGACATTCCAGCAACATACACTCTATTTGTATCTGTATTGTATTCAGACTGTATATAATTTAAAACTGAAAGAACCTTATCCGCATCCCAACCTTTTCCAACTGGAGTTTGCGGTGCAATAACGATCCCAGGCACTTCTCTTCCTTTTTCAATCTCATGAATCACACCATATCTTTTCACTCTTTCAAGATCTGTTCCGGAAAGACTTTTTCCATGAAGAAAGATCAAAACTGGAGGCTTATTCTCTAGTATACTGTCTGATGGTAAGTATAACCAAAACGGATAATCAGCCTTGTCTCTCACTGCAGAAACCTGAGCGAAATAGCCAATTGTAATAAACGTAAAAAGAAATAAGATTGAAAATTTCATGATTGCAAAGATAGCCTCAACCAACCTATGCTCCTGTTAAAAAATGTCAACAGACTGAAAATGAGTTATTCACAAAAAGGTCTACCCAAACCAGATATCCGTAATTAACTCAGTACCGGCAAATTCGTTGACGCGTTGGATAATTATGCTTTTCCCATGCAGCAGCTCATCGCGCATAACTGATGAATCCATTGAAATGTAGAGTACCTTGTTTCTGATCTTTAAACTCTTTGTTCGATGTGCAACAGCTTTCCCCATTAAATCTGGCCATGCATCAATGACATCCAACTCCTTGAGCTTTTTCTCGAAACCGTATACTTTCATGAGCTTTTCAATGATCGAACCCAACGGTGCTTGATTATCGTTTCTCTTGAATTCGTTCATTAAACTCCCATTTTTTGCATTTCCACTTCACGGATCGTCCCATCAGACACTTCAAAAACCTTTCGGTCCGGCACTGCTTCTCCCAGAACCTGGTCGAGTCTTTCCTTGTCCGTATCTGTTACTAGGACTTGACCAAAGTAATGATCTGAAACCAATTCGAGTAGTTTTTTAACTCTTATAGTGTCCAGTTTATCAAAAATATCATCGAGAAGAAGCGTAGGCTTGGTTTGTAAATGGTTTTTCAACCAGTCGTATTGAGCCAGGCGCAATGCAATGATGAATGACTTCTGTTGTCCTTGAGATC
>JALRFI010000037.1 GCA_023253775.1 Crocinitomicaceae bacterium | reverse complement strand
ATTCCTTAACCAGCTTATAATGTTTGTTTTTATCGTCAGTGCCAATATCGTAATGTGTAAACAGGTCAAACTGCTCCACGATCTTATCACGGATCCGTGAAGACGAGAGGATCTGTACCAACTGCTCTGCCTGCTCTTCTTCACCAAAATCCATCGATGCTGCTTTTGCATTTCTTTGCTCAGAAAAGGAAACGGTACTGGTGGCTGCAGGGAATACAACCGCCGTTGAACGATACAACGGGGTTAATAAAAATGATACGATCACTGAGATCACAGCAGCAACACCGGTAACAATTCCAATGATCTTTCTTCTTTTCCAGATAAAAACCAATAGGTTTTGACGTTGCTCATCCAAAGGATTATTCTGTTCAGTCATTCTGTTCTCAATTTAAGCAGTGCGAATTTACGTTTTTTGGGTGGAACCCGTTGTAATAACTGAAAACTGAGTCGTTTATTTTACTTCTGTGAAGAAGAGTGTTAACAGTTTGCAATTGCATACCTGAAACCAATACTTTGGAAAGACTTATTTTTGAGAACAAAGTCTTTTATATGCACCACTTTCTAATAGCCATTTTCTCTGTTATCTCACTTACTGGATTTTCACAACAGGAACCTTTATTTTCTCAGTTCTGGAATGCAAAGACCTACTATAATCCGGCGACTACTGGTATGTACTACAAACATTTAAGTACGACAATAGGAAGGTGGCAAGATGTAGGAGTAGATGGCGCTCCGGTTACCCAGTTGTTGGGATACGCTGTTAACCTTAAAAAATTACATGGTGGACTGGGATTTACCTACATGCATGATTACATCGGTAATTCTGTATTTAACAAAACTAAATTCAACTACAGCTATCACATTGCTTTAAAGAATGGTGGAACTTTAAGCTTTGGTGCTGCTGCCGGATTCAACTCATTTCAATACGATGGAGAAATAATTCCTCCAACGACTTCTACAGATCCCGCAATAAAAATCGAAGATGGTATTGGTTTCACAGGTGATCTTGGAATCGTTTACAGCTCTAAAAAAATGAATTTCGCTTTGAGCACAACTCAACTTACCTCATCGCGACTAGGTAGTTTTGTGGAATCACCGCATGTTGTTCTAATGACCGATTACATTTTTGGTAAAGAAGATGGACTGCAGTTAAAACCACAATTTTTCGTTATCTCGGACTTAGTGAAAGTGAATGCTGATATCAATGCTCAACTACTTTGGAAGCAAAAGATAGGGGCAGGAATCACTTACAAAACCACAGAAAATTTAAGTTTTTCAGTGAATTGGGATATTCTAAAGAAATTCAGAGTGGGATATGCGTATGATTTCGCAGCAAGTGCTTTGTCCGGCATATCGAAGGGATCGCACACAGGATTTTTTGGACTAGTGTTTAAAGAAGCAAAAGAAAGAGTCCCTAACAAGAAGTGATCACTTCTCCATTTTAAGCAGACCAATTAAAGATCGAACATCAATGATCCTTAACAGCATGAGAAGGATCAATCCTCCAAAGAACTGGATCAGCATAAACCAGTCGTTTTCTTTAAAGACAACGATCATCAGGATCATTACTGCTCCAAAAGTCAGATAAGAAACGATAGTTTTCCAACTCAGGGTTACGCTGTACTTGAGATGTACAACTATGATCTGTGCAATCGCTACAGAAACCTGGGTAGCTAAAGTAGCAAGGGCTGCACCGTAGGCTCCTTTGGTTGGAATAAGGATCACATTGAGCACAATATTCACGGCAACACCGATTCCAGATATTATATTCAAGGATCTCAGCTCACCAGCCGCTGTTAAAAATGTCCCATAGATCAAGCTGATCGTCATTCCGGAAAAAACCCACATCAGGATCTTAAATGAAGGGACGGTTGCCTCAAGATCATTTCGATAGATCATGGAGAGAATGTTTTCTCCATGGCTAAAACAGAAGAATCCAATAAATAATGCGCCACCAAGTAACATTTCGCGGGAAGCAGAGAACAGAGAAGTGATCTCTGATTCCTTCTGCTTCAACATCCTTGCAAAAATGGGTAACAAAAGGTTGGCAAAGATCATCCCGAACATGAACAACGCATCCAGAAGTCTAAATCCCTGAGCGTAGATCCCAGCCTCATAAGCTCCATTCTCATGAATGCGTTCGAGCATCACTGAATCTGTTCTGGTATACACCATCATCAACAAAACCAAAAGTGCATACGGAAAGCTTTTCTTCAGAATTGCATATGAAAATGAAGGGCTGAATGTAAACTTGGGGATACCCGTTCTCAAGACCAATAAGATTACGGCAAGAACGAGGGTGAATCCGTAACAAATGGTTTGGATCCATATGTACCATTCGATTTTGAAATCTCTACCTGCCAATTCAGTGAATAAGAGCGAACCGCATATCATAATGAGCAATAGCCTGTCCAGAACGGAGATCAGCGCATCGGTGCGAAACAAGTGTAGTCCTCCGAAATGACTTCTGAAAAAAGCAATAAACGTAACTAATAGCTGGTTGAAAACAAGAATTCCAAGCATTAGAAATACCTGCAAATCGTATCCGGAAAATGCTGCTACTGTGAACGTAATAATAGCGTAGAGGATAAACAGAATAAATCTCAAACCGATCAGTCGACCCCAATAGTGATGAGCAACTTCCGGATTCTGAGCAATGCTTCGGGTTGTGAAATTATTGATCCCAAGATCAAGAATAATATTGAATAAAAAAGAAAGATTCAGCAAAGAAAAATAAAGCCCATAGGCTTCAGCTCCAACACTGTTCTGCACGGTAGCATCGATCCCAAAGATCGCCACAGGCTTGACCAACAAATTCAACAGGATGATCAAAAAAAGATTCGACAGGAATTTCTTTTGCATGCGTCAAATTAACGCAATTCTTAAAGATTAATTGGGAATGAAAATAAAATTCTGCTTGCAATGGGTTTCGTTCTGATAGGGAACGATCTCATTATTCACCACCACATGCGCTTTGTACCCCATTGATTCAAGCAGATTGAAACAATTCGAGCGGTTTTCATTTTCCCACAGTTCGGCGTAGATCAAGGGATGATTTTTTTCAAGGATTCTTTTCCCTCCTTTTAGAGCGAAGTATTCAAAATTTTCAACGTCGATCTTAATTCCCTGTACCGCTTGTCCATTGATGAGCTCATCGATTGTAGTAAGCGGTACTTCAAATTCTTCTCCTTCATTCCATTCTTTGATCGAATCATGCTTCACATGGGTCAGCCCTTGCATTCTTGCACCACATTCCTTTGGTAAGATCAGGTTTACTTTCCCAGAGTTCTCGCCAACAGCCGTCTCATAAACAGAAATCTTTGATAGCGAATATCTAGAGATCACTTTTTTCAAAACTGAGATATTATCGGGTAAAGGCTCAATCGCATGAATATGGGTATTCGGAAGGTTCTTCGATAAATGTACTGTCATGATTCCAAGGTTTGCACCCACATCCAACACATCACCGTTACCATCTTTAAGGAGGGATAAAAAGTGAAAAAAGTCCTTTTCCTTTTCATCCGATCGCAAGGTTCTGATCTTGAAAATTGCAAACACGTACAAGTAAGTCCGGAATCCCAGAATTTTTTGAAGAATGAATTTAAGCCGGCTTTTCATCACTTGTAAAACGCGGCAAAAGTAGGAAAAGTTGACGGATATCCTCCTTATAAATCGATGAGAACCTTCAATTATGGAAACAATTCTGTATCCTTCCCAAAAAAGAAATTGATTTTACACCTTAACAACAAGCTTGAAGCCCTTTCCATGGACATTCATGATCTCAATGTTTTCGTCTTCTTTCAACAACTTTCTCAGCTTGGCAATGTACACATCCATGCTGCGTCCGTTGAAATAATTATCATCTCCCCAAATGGCTCTCAATGTAGCTTGTCTGTCAAGGATCTCATTCTCATTTTTAACGAGCAACTGAAGTAACTGATTCTCTTTGGTTGTAAGTTTTCGTTCGCCATCAGTAAGATGGAGTACTCTCAATTCAGGCTCATACTTTATGGTCCCGATGCTGAACTCATTTTTCCCTTTTTCGACATTCTCTCCTACTCGTCTCATGATCGCTGTGATACGAGCAAGTAATTCTTCCATAGAAAATGGTTTGGTCAAATAATCATCGGCGCCCACCTGAAACCCCATCAGCTTATCATCCTTCATTGACTTCGCCGTCAAAAACAAGATTGGAATTTGTTTGTCTGTTTCTCTGATTTCCTTTGCCAGCGTAAAACCATCCATTTCAGGCATCATTACATCCAGAATACAAAAATCATATTGGCCTGCAATGAATTTTTCAAAAGCGATCTTACCGTTTCTTGCCAGGTCGACATTAAAATTCTTGGATTGAAGAAATTTATTCAGAAGATCTCCAAGGTTCTCGTCATCTTCAGCGAGTAGAATGTTCAGTTTGCTCATGGTTATTCCTTTATTTCAACGGTGAATTCTGAGCCTTCACCATATTTACTTTTCACAATTATGTTCCATCCGTGGGACTCGGCAATGGCCTTTACGTAGCTCAAACCTAAGCCAAATCCTTTCACATTATGCACATTCCCTGTCGGAACACGGTATAATTTATCAAAGATCTTGGAGATATGTTCCTTTTTGATCCCGATTCCCTTGTCTTTAACGGACAACAGTACTTTCTTATTTTCCTTCCTGACAGAAATAGTAATATCTGGAGCTTCATTACTGTACTTGATGGCATTGTCCACCAAATTGGTAATGATGTTTGTCAAGTGCATTTTGTCTCCTTTCACCTCGATCAGCTCATTCGGTAAATCAAGATAAATCTTCCCAGATCTGGAGCTGATCCTCAATTGAGCATTATGGGTTACCTCATGGATAAGTTCATTTAAGACCAGCGTTTCTTCATTCAGATTCACTTCTCCTCTATCCAAAACTGCACTTTGAAGGATCCTTTCCACCAAAAGTCCCAATCGTTTGTTTTCGTCTTCGATCATTTTGATGTACGGACGGGTATCTTCAACACCATTTTTCGTAAGCTCTTCATCATTCATGGCTTCACAAGCCAGGGAAATTGTGGATATGGGCGTTTTAAACTCGTGCGTCATGTTGGAAATGAAATCATTCTTCATGACTGATAGCTTTTCCTGCGTCAAAATCGTTTTGAACATGTAGATCATGGCGCCAATGATCAGGATCATCAAGGCTAAACTTATTGTTAACGAAGCCCACATTTCACTTAACAAGAAGGTTTTTTCACCCGGGAAATGGATATATAGGAATAAGTCATCATCCAAAACGTTACTTGGGAATAAAAGCGAACGACCACTGTCAAGTGTATCCAGTTTCATATTATAATTATCCGGGCTGTTCGCAAATTCGATCGGTAAACCGTATTGATCCATGACTACAAATTCATAGGTTGAAGGAAGATCATCATTCGCTATTTCAGTTTGTATCACTGAATCCAGAAAAACAACATCTACTCTCTTCGAAGGACTTTGATATACGTTGTCTCTAAAGGCCTGTACCATCATGTCGTTGACGAACTTGGCCTTTTTGAAGATCTGCTGCATCACTCGCTGGTCCAATTGAATAGCCAGCTTAACAGAATCGTTTGTTGGGATCTTTTTGTGTTGCTTATCAAACAATTCCCTCAATTGTCGTACATCTCTGGCCAAAACCTTCTGCTCTGTACTCACGCCTGAAATAGAATCATAGGCTTTCCCCTTGATCACAAGGTAATTCTGTAATTCTCCTTTTTCAAAGATCGCCGTATCCTGTATCGAGATGGATTCCTGAGCAGATAACAATTGCTTGAATTCTTCCTTGAGAATGTCTTTGTATTGTCCACTAAAATCCCTGTCGACGATGTGCATGTATCGTCTGATATCTTCCGCTTTTTCGTGACGGATGGCGATACGCTCCAGCGAAGTATTCAGATTTGTCTTGAATTGTGTGGACTTACGGTCGTACAGCTGGGCAGTTTGAAATGCCTGGATCACAAGCAATGCGATCATTGCAAGAACCACCATTACCCAGATTAAACTAACGCGTATTTTCAACATATGTCACGAATGTAATTGTCACATGATTCGGTGGTATCGTACTTAACTTTTTTTAACAGCAGAAAACCCTCTGCAGACAACGTACGTCTTATCAATGCGTACTTAATTCTACAATAAGGCGTTATAGAGAAATGAGACGGTCTGTTTTGGTCATATTGATCTTATTGGTCACCCTCTTCCCAAAAGCAGGTAGGACTCAGTCTTTCAGATTATTCAGCCGTGATAAGGAGCCCAAGACCTGGGAAGATATGGCTGTTAAGCTAAGCACCGGATCAACCTCAGATTCACTTAAAGTACTCTCTATTTATAAATGGATCACAGAAAACATTAGTTATGATTACTCCGCCTACATGAGTGGTCAACCTATCCGTTATCAGTCACCTGAGCTGGTTTATGCAAGAAGAAAAACAACTTGTACGGGATACTCTAATCTGATGGTTTCAATGCTTGAAATAGTCGGTATTCCCGCCATGGAAGTCGAGGGATTTACCCACGATTTTACATTAGGGCTCGATAGTACAAAACTTTCGGCTGACCATGCCTGGGTAGCTTTTAAGGCTGACGGAAACTGGCATGTTGCCGACCCTACCTGGGATGCTGGAGTGACGGGGATCTATGCTGATTTCAATTCTACAGAAGAAAAAAAGTCCTTCTGGAAAAGGATAAAGAGCTTCAGATTAAAACACCTTCGAAAAAAATACAGGAATTCAAAAACAGTTAAAAAGACCAAGGTAACCTATCGATATGGATTCATCCATAATCCAGGTTTGGATTACATCTTTCAGGATCCTGATCTTTTTTTAAAATCCCATTTACCCAATACTGCTCATTTTCAAATGCGAGGAACTCCTGTTTCTGTTGAACAATTCTGTGATTCCGTTCATTCGATTGGAGAATACATATACCACGATGGTCATCGTAAAATGAATTTCAATACACTCAACGATTTGTACTATGGGCTCGAAAAACCCGACCGCTATCTCTGGATCGCTGATTCAAGCTTAAACTATCATCAACTCAATCACGGGGATAAAGCCATCAATGCACACAATTATCTCGCTTACTATTATTCCGACAGAACAAAGCAACCAGCTATGCTGGAAAAATTCATTTCGATCTCTGACACTGTAATCCTTCATGCAGCCATAGCAACAAGAATTAATAAATCAGAATTACTAAAAAAGAAGGCTGACTTCGGAAGTTCATTTCAACGGGAGAAACAGGAGAATTCCATTCAATTGACTCAACTGAACTTCACGAAATCTCATATCTCGAGAAACCCTGAAATATTAAGAAAAGCGAAGGAGAGAATCACCCAGAAAGAGATTCCCTATCTCATGAGGGTAAGAGACAGAGGCAATTCAGCCTCTCGAGTCTACGAATATCATTCTCCTCCGATTAGTACTCGAACCGACATCGATTCAATGATCAACAGGATTGTAGTTCTTTCTGATTCCGTTCGGAAACTTCAGGACGAAGAGCTGAAGATCGGGGTCGCTTACAGAGAAAAATTCACTGCATTGACAGACTCTGTCCTTTTGAAACAACAAAAACAATTTGAGGCCATGTATCAGGGAGAATACCTCAACGAATGGGAAGTGCAACACAACGATCGTGAATTGAGCAGAGCGACTAAGATCCTGAATGACTTCGTCCGTGATAGCCTGAATACAATACTTGGGAATAGAAAAAGCTACAAATACCTTGTGATTCTTGATAAAGAAATTAAAAAGCAACAAGTGTTGCTCGCTGACTGGCAGAAAAAGGACAGCTGTCTGAACATCGATCAATGGAAGGCATTTACGGGAACCATACTTCGAGACGCTGCTGATCATGAATTTGATGTCATTGAAAACCGAACTAATAAAATGGAGGGACTGCAATCCTTTTATCGTTATGAGTTAAACGCTCATGTTCAGATGCTTTCGAAGGAATCAAAATCACTCAATGATCTTCGTAATTTAAGACAAGGGTATCTCTACAAAATGTTGAACAATAAGTTCAACCGATCAATGCTGGTTTATAAGGCCATCTCAACCAATGCGAAAAACTGGAAAAAGATGTATCGATCCAGATTGAAAGAGATCGAAAAGAACACCGTTTAAAAGAAATTTCTCACTCTTACGTTGTACCTTCGTGAATATGCCGCTTTTTCTTCGGACTGTATTATTAATTCCATTCCTTTTCCTAGGGGTGATCGGTTATGGGCAGCATTCCGTGAACAGAGAAAAGCATATTCCCTCAAACCAATCCGTGCGGATCGATACCCTCAGTATTTATCCCAACTCTTTTCAACTTTATTGCGGACCTGATATATTGGATAAATCGCACTACGAGCTCGATCATGCCTCATCCACCATTCACGTTCACTTTGACTGCTCAGATTCTTTGATCGCGAAATATCAAGTCTTGCCGATGGACCTGTCAAAAGTTTATGCGGTTCGTGATACTTCCATCCTTTATCAGAGTTATAAAGGAGATCGTGAAAAGTTCCTGATCACCAATAATTATGAGATCAATGATGTCTTCGGTGGTAGCTCCTTGAATAAATCAGGAAGTATCTCAAGAGGAATCAGCTTCGGAAACAATCAGGACCTGGGGATCAACTCATCCCTGAACCTGGAGCTTTCGGGAGAGATAACTCCAAATTTAAAGATCCTTGCCTCATTGTCAGATGATAATTTGCCGATTCAACCCGATGGCAACACAGCGAAACTTCAGGAATTCGATCAGATCTACATTCAGATCTATAACGACCGTTTAAAGCTGGTGGCTGGTGATTTCTGGTTATACAAGCCAAAAGGCTATTTCATGAGCTATAAGAAAAGAGCACAAGGATTAAGTACCGAATACCAATGGTTATCCGATACTGTTCGAACGTTCAAAACTCAGGTTAGCGGGGCCATTTCTAAAGGAAAATTCAATCGACAGATCATTCAGGGAATTGAAGGTAATCAGGGGCCCTATCGTTTGAAGGGCGCAGAAAATGAACCATTCATCACCATCCTTGCCGGAACGGAGCGCGTGTACATCGATGGTCGTTTGCTTGATAGAGGACAGGAGTACGATTACGTGATCAACTACAATTCGTCTGAACTTGTCTTTACATCAAGGAACATGATCACGAAGGATTCCAGAATCGTTGTTGAATTTCAATATTCTGACCTGAATTATGCCCGTTCATTAATTCAGACATCTAATGTATACACCTCTAAAAAACTTGATGCCTGGATCAATATTTACTCAGAACAGGACGCTAAAAATCAAACCATTCAGCAGGAATTGACCTCAGATCAGAAATTACTGCTGTCATCCATCGGTGACAGTCTTGAGCTTGCACGAACAAACAGTATTGATTCTGTGGGATGGTTTGAGAATCAGATCATGTACCGAATGGTAGATACCTTAGGATACGACTCAGTTCTTGTTTTTTCAGTCAATCCGGATATCGCGTACTACCGTGCTGTTTTCACCTACGTAGGAGCGAACAAAGGGGATTATATCCTGGAACAATACTCTGCTCTCGGAAAGGTTTACAAATGGATCGAACCTGTGGCAGGAATACCTCAAGGTGATTACGAACCATCAAGGCTCATCATTGCTCCTAAACAAAAACAAATGGTTTCAACAGGAGTCGCCTACCGCTTCAATAAAAACCTACGGATCGAAAATGAAGTTGCCATTACAAACAATGATCTTAATACATTTTCCAATGTAGACAACAGTGATGATCAGGGTGTTTCGAACAGATTCAAGCTTATTGGTAATATCCCGTTATCAAGAGACAGTATTTCTTCATGGCACCTTGAAACCAGCCTGGAATCAGAGTTCCTGAGCAGGAATTTTAGTACAATTGAGCAATACAGAGCTGTCGAGTTTGATCGAGACTGGAATACCAGAAACAAAGGTTATACCGGAGATCAGCTGAGCACCATTCTGGGAGCCAATTTCAAGCATCGAGAATATGGTAATTTCAATCTGCAGGGACAACAATATGCCATCGGGAATGATTACGAAGGCTACAGGGGCGCAACGGATGGAAGTTGGAATCACAAAGGAGTAAAAGCAATTTGGGATGGATCCTATTTGCGATCGGAGAGCAACGGAGCCAATGAATATGTGCGTCACCGTGCCGACATTTCAAAAGATCTGAAATGGTTCAGAATAGGATACAAGGATGATCATGAACTAAACAGTTTCAGAGATACATCCGGCAGCTTATCAACGACCAGCTATCAGTTCTTTGATTATCAGTTTTACCTTCAGAATGGGGATAGTTTAAAGAATGGGTTTAAACTTTTCTACCGAGAACGATATGATGATCTTTCAAACGGACAAGCACTTTCCCGATCAGCAAAAGGAACGACCGCAGGTGGAGAGATCCAATTCAAAGAACTAAGAAATCAAAACCTAACCATTCTTACCAGCTATCGACAGTTAAAAGTTCTGGATACCACTTTGATGAAAATTGCACCGGAAAATACGTTGTTGGGTCGAGTTGAACATGATCTGAAAGTTTGGAAAGGTGCGCTGAGCATGAATACCTTTTACGAAGCAGGCTCAGGACTTGAACAGAAAAGGGAATTCCTCTATATCCAGGTAAATGACGGACAAGGTATCTATACCTGGATCGATTACAACGGTGACGGAGTAAAAGATCTGAATGAATTCGAGATTGCTCAGTTTGTTGACCAGGCAAGCTATATCCGGGTGTTTACACCAAGTAGTGAATACACAAAAACGTATTCAAATGAGTTAAACTATTCCATTTACTGGCGACCTGAACGCATCTGGTCAAATAAAAAAGGAATTTTGAAATTTGCATCTCGCTTTTCAGATCAAGCCAGATTCAGGATACAGCGTAAAACAAGCGAATCCAATCAGGGAGATTCGTTCAATCCATTTTCCTCGAACATTAGGGATACCAGCTTGATCTCAACTTCATCAAATATCAGAAACAGTATCTTTTTCAATAGAACCTCATCCATCTTCAATGCGGAATACAACTATCAGGATTCCAAAAGCAAGACGCTCTTAGCTACAGGATTTGACTCAAGAGCAACAACCTCACATGAATTGTTCTTTCGATTCAACATCAAGCGAAAATATTCGATCGAGACAAAAGGATTAAGCGGAGTGAAGATCAGCAATGCTGATTACACTTCAGGCCGAAATTATGAAATCCAGTTCGTTTCCATACAAAACAGTTTCATCTATCAGCCCAATACTGTTTTCAGAATCACACTTGATGCCAAGTATTCAGAGAAACGAAACGAGGAAACACTGGGTAATGAATCTGCATATTTAAGTGAGCTAGGAAGTACATTCAAGTACAATCAATCCGAAAAGGGAAGTTTCCAGGGGGGATTGAAATATGTGAAAATCAACTTTAACGGAAACTTTAATACTGCGATCGGATTTGAAATGCTCGAAGCACTTCGCCCGGGAAATAACATAACCTGGAATTTGTCCTATCAACGTTCTGTTTCAAGAAATTTACAGTTATCCATCCAATACCTCGGAAGAAGCTCGGAAGCCTCACGCACCATTCACTCAGGAGGAATGGAATTAAGAGCGTTCTTCTGATCAGAGCGCTACACTCAATGATATTTTTGGAATTATGTTCGACTTCCAGTCCGCAGAAGAATAGTACCCATAGTTATAAAACACCCCAATACCGATACCGCTGAATCCTGAAACAAGGATATTATTGATGATCAATCCTCCTTCAAAATAACCCTTGTCAATGGATCTGAATTGTGCTCCGTGGATAAACTTATTATTCATTTCGCCATACCCAATACCATGATGAAGAGAGATCTGTGGTTCATTCCAAAGGGCTTTTGTTTTAAAAGCTTTGATATCAAGTCGAGTAAACAATGAAACGAATTGATCATTATAGAACGTAGCTGGCGGCATTGTTTCAAAGGTTCCAGAAACCGACAAATTCCAAGGCTTCCCTGTTGGATTGGCGTTATGCATCAAAAATAGCGGCACATTTCCCCATGTTTTACCCGCCTGAACATTGTAAGAGAATTTCCCAAAAGCCCTGATCGAGAGTGTTTGATCCAGCTGAAAATTCATTTTTACATAATCCAGTTGAGTGTTGAACATTCCAGGAAGACTCTTTGATAACCTCAATTTAAGTTTTGGTCCTTTACCTCCCTTGGATACGAGCTGATCTCCGAGTTTCATCATTTTTTCCCGAATATGCCAGTTGATCTCAATACCAGCTTCTGCATTTTCAGTTCCGTCAATGAAGTAGCTTCCCTCATCTCCCCCAGCAACCTCGAAAAGATAACTATCTGTAAATGTCATTCTTGTGTAAGCACCAAAGATGGAATAATTAAAATTGGCCTTTAACCTTCCTTTAAGGGCTACTTCAGCGAGCCTCTCTTTGTCCATTGAAGTAATGTAGAAATCTCGGTAAAGATCACTTCCAAATGAAAACACGGATGGTTGAAATCCGGTCCCTCCCCTTTCTCGAACATCTTCCTGATATCTGAATTGAAGCTTTAACCCTCTGGGTTCGTAAAGATTGATAGAGGAATAACCTCCATATTTCCATGCCTGATCTTTAAATCCATAAGCAAAATATCCTCCGATCATGAAGTGTTTTGAAAGTCGATTAGACGTTTCCAACCCTGCTCCCAGTCTAAATCCTTCATATTGGTTATAATCCAATAATCTGGCAAGGTCAAGGTTCATTTTACCTATTGGAACTTTTCCGGTACCCAATACCTTCAATAGCTGGAACTTCCTGTCTAGATCATTTGCTTTGGATAGGGAATCGATCATCGTATAAGTTCTGTCCTCCCTCTTGTTCAGCTCATATTTCCGCAGTTTTTCCCACTCTTTATCATCTTTCAAATTTGCGTCTGAAGCTGTCGAGACAGTTATGTTGTCGAAGCCTTTCATCTTCAGATCTTTTGGATCCAACTCTACGTTTTCGATATAGGCAACTCCTTTCCCGATCAGATATCCATCCTTGATCTTTGGAGTAAGTACAATCCCCTTAAATCTCACCTCTGAGCTGAGTTTTTCAGGGAACCACTTTTTACCTTCTATAAAACTATATTCCTGTAGGATCTTGACCGCGACGCCAGCAGTATCTTCGTAAGGCATT
>JALRFI010000212.1 GCA_023253775.1 Crocinitomicaceae bacterium | reverse complement strand
CGTGAGTGGAACACCAACAGCATCAGGATCCTTTAACTATACGATCCCATTGACGGGAGGATGTGGTTTGGTTGATGCGACTGGAACTATTAATGTGTATGTAACACCAACGCTTGATCCTATAGTTGATATTACGGCTTGTGGTTCAACAACGCTACCGAATATCACAGGAACAGACTTGAATGCTCCAAGTTACTGGACAGGACCAAATCAAACAGGAACCCAGTTTGTTGTCGGAGCATCATTCACCACACAAGGATCAACAACACTGTATGCGTATGATGGAGCAAACGGCTGTTCAGATGAAACATCATTTGTGGTAACGATCAACCCACTACCAACCGTAACAGGAGTAAACGGCTCAGGAACATATTGTGCAGGAGATGTCGTAGCAGATATTACTGTGGATGTTACTGGAACAGGACCTTGGACAATGGACTATACTTTGGATGGAGCTGCCATGTCAGCAAATGGTGCAACATCACCAGTAGTTCTTGGAAATACGGCGGGTACATATGTAGTAACGAATGTTACGGATGCCAACTGTACGAATACAGCATCAGGAACACAGACCATTATCGTGAACCCAATCCCTGGAGCACCAACGGCAGGAAATGACAGTACATACTGTTCGAGCTGGACATTGGTACCTATGACTGCTACTGGAACAGGAACGATGACCTGGTATGATGATGCAGCTCTTACAGGCGTGATCACCACAGGAGGATCGTTATTGCCAGACAATACAATAGGTACAATGGTTTATTACGTCACAGAAACAGAGAATGGCTGTGAGGGACCTGCAAGTATGGTAACGATCACCATTGAGAACTGTAATTATGTAATTCCAACAGCCTTCACACCAAACGCAGATGGAGTGCATGACGACTGGGAGATCTACGGATTGGATGCTGCTTACCCTAACAATGTGGTGCGGATCTACAACCGATGGGGAGGATTGTTGTATGAGCACAATTCATCACTGAGTGATCCATACGATCAGAACAGATGGAAAGGAGAGTACAATGGAGAGCCATTACCTGTAGCATCGTACTATTACATCATCGAATTGAATGATGATGAGAAGACGGTGTTATCTGGAACAATAACAATTATGAAATAGAAATTAAAAAGCCCCGAACCGGGGCTTTTATTTTTTCTATACTTAAAATTCAAAAGATTATTTTCTTTCAGGAATTCCGATGACCGGCAGAGAGCTGGATTTGATTAGCTGATTGAGTTGGCTAACATCTTTGTCAATAATGTCGCTGTACTTCGTTAAATAATCATCAGCCAATACCGTTAATTCAACAAAAGCTTGCTTAACTTGAGCGTTCGGAGCTGTATTACCACTAGAGGCGTAGTTAAATAAGCCTGAGATCCTGTCGTTGATCTTCATTGGATAATTAAGTATATCCTGATTGCTCTTCAATTTTACCTGGTACAATTCAGCTTCGATGGCAGCTGTTTTTTTAAGTATAGAATCGCACAATGATGAGATTTCTTTCGGTACCTCCTTGCCAGCAATTGATCGGAACTGTTCAATTTGTCCTCTTAAGGTTCGAATATCTTTGATGCATTGTTGAACAGCTGAAAATTTCTCTTTAACATTCAAAAGAAATTCATATTGTTCCACATATTCTTCCTGGGTACAATTATAAACAGGATTGGCCTTCAATACAAAAGGTTTTGAAAGGATCCGATCATTTTTCTTCAGCTCAACAGTATAATTACCGGGAGGAATTCTGGGACCAGAAATACTTCCGTTCCAGAGGATCATCCCTTCTACCGGTTCTATTTCAGGGAGATATGCATTCCAGACAAACTCGTTCATTCCATTCTTTATGTCGAGTGAGTTATTCTTATTTGCTGCTTTTGAGTTGAATTCAGCAATAGTTTTACCATTACTATCCCTTATTAGCAAAAATACAGTTGACGTATCATTCTCTGAATCGATCCAGAAAGGTATGATCACTCCATTTGGAGGATTCGATCCGGCGTTTTGAGCTTTTTTATTTTGCCAACCGTCTACTCTCCAGGCGTCAGCAATGTCGAAGAGATGAAGGTCTTCGTTTCTGTATACCGGATCGAAGCGCTGAATTGCAGTTAGATCGTCCAAAACCCAGAACGATCGGCCTTGAGTAGCAATGATCAGTGCGTTGTCTTTAATGCACATATCAGTGATTGGGGTAAGAGGGAGATTCAGCTGTAATTTTTTCCAGCTATTTCCATTGTCATAGCTGGCATACAATCCATATTCAGTTCCGCAGTAGAGCAGACCTTGTTTTTTATGGTCAGCTCTGAGTACACGGATAAAATGGTTTTCGTCAATACCTTTGACTTTTAATTTCCATGTTTTCCCATAATCTTCTGTTACGAACAAATAGGGCTTAAAATCGTCAAGTTTATACTTTGATCCAACAAGATAAGCTGTACCTTTTTTAAATGGATCCGTTTCGATCGAGTTCCACATCATCCACTTTCCAGCGGCAGGAGGGGTAACATTGGTCCAGTTTTTACCTCCATCTTTGGTTACATGGATCAAACCATCATCGCTACCCGTCCAGATCACACCTTGCTCAATTGTACATTCCGCAGCAGCGAAAATCGTACAATAATATTCTACTGTTGTATTGTCTTTTGTGATCGGGCCCCCGCTAGGCCCTTGTTTTGTTTTGTCATTCGTGGTTAAGTCAGGACTGATAGCAGTCCAGGAAGCGCCTTCGTTTTCACTAACAAAAAGAACATTTCCTGCTGCATATAATTTCTTTGGGTCATGGGGTGAAAAAAAGAGGGGGAAATTCCACTGAAACCTATATTTCTGCATGTCGGCACCATTGCCAATGGGAATATCCGGCCAAACGCTGATCTGTCTGTTTTCTCCGGTCCGATGGTCAAATCTGGAGAGGAAACCGGCATAATTGCCACCATACACGATATCTGGATTTAAGGGGTCTGCCACGACATATCCACTTTCAAAACCGGCTGTTGAGGACCAATCTCTAGTACTTATTTCACCATGCTCCGATCTTGAAAGCATTCGGATTGTACTGTTATCTTGCTGCGCTCCAAGAATTCGATATGGCACGTGATTGTCAGTACTCACTCTATAGATCTGCGCCGTTGGCTGATTGTGATAGGTGCTCCAGTTCGATCCACCGTCAAAGCTGATCTGTGCTCCACCATCATCAGCAATGATCATTCTGGAAGGATCCACAGGATCTATCCATAGATCATGATGGTCGCCGTGAGGGGTATTGATTTCCCGAAATGTTTTACCACCATCCGTACTTTTATGAAACTGGACATTCAAAACATAAACAATGTGTTCATTTTGAGGATCTACAAATACTTTCGAGTAATACCATGCCCGCTGTCTGATTTTGTTTTCACTATTTTGTTTGGTCCAGGTTTTACCGGCATCCTCGCTCATGTATAGACCACCATCTTCATTTTCCACTATTGCGTAGACACGATCAGGATTGGATTTTGAGACTGTTACTCCAATGATCCCTGTTATTGAGCTATTTG
>JALRFI010000179.1 GCA_023253775.1 Crocinitomicaceae bacterium | reverse complement strand
ATAGTCGCGGGGTGTGCATATTGCGGTGCATGTTTATGACATCCGCAGCCGACGCTCCGACGGCAAAGTGCAACATGTTTCGGCCACGGCGATCCGTCGACCGGGGCGGTATTTCCAGCTCGTCCAGCAGCACGGTGACGGATTCCACGGTTACAACCGATATCCATCAAACGCTTAATGTTCAACTGGATCTCTGAACGAAGCTGACCTTCGGTCTTGATCTCATTGATCGCGTTACGGATAGCTGACAACTGATCATCATCCCAATCCTGTACTTTAATGTTTTCATCAACATTACAATTCTTCAAAATCATCTTTGAAGTACTTCTACCAATTCCGAAGATATAGGTCAAGCCAATAACTCCTCTTTTATTCTTTGGTAAATCAATTCCTGCAATACGTGCCATACTATTCTATTTTACCCTTGTCTTTGTTTAAGTTTAGGATTCTTCTTGTTAATCACATAAACTCTTCCTTTTCTTTTCACGATCTTGCAATCTGCAGAACGCTTTTTTACTGATGCTCTAACTTTCATCTCTTTTTTAATTAAGGAATGTTATTTATATCGGAAAGTAATTCTCCCTTTTGTCAAATCATAAGGAGACATTTCCACTTTTACTCTGTCACCAGGAAGAATCTTAATGTAAAACATCCTCATCTTACCTGAAATGTGCGCAGTGATCACGTGTCCATTCTCCAATTCTACTCTGAACATAGCATTGGAAAGTGCTTCAATGATTACTCCGTCTTGTTCTATCGATGCTTGCTTCGCCATAATTAAAATCCTGATAGTTCTCCCTGAGTTCTTCTTCCGCGAATACGAGTTCCTTCCATCAAACCATCCATGTGACGGTTCAATAAATAAGACTCAATTTGCTGAAGTGTATCAAGTACAACACCAACCATAATTAGTAGAGATGTACCTCCAAAGAACATTGCGAAAGCATCGTTCACTCCTGCCAGTTTAGCGATTGCCGGAATAATGGCAACCATAGCAAGGAATAACGATCCAGGGAATGTAATTCTGGAAACAAGTGAATCGATATATTCAGCAGTTTCTTCCCCCGGTCTGACGCCAGGGATAAAACCACCACTTCTTTTAAGATCGTCTGCGATCTTACGAGGGTTGATCATGATCGCCGTGTAAAAATATGTAAACACAATGATCAAGACAGCAAGCATAACATTATAACTTACACCATAAATATCACCCAAAGTACGTTGTATGAAGTTTCCACTTCCATCATTACCTGCAAAGATCATTACCGGAATGGTCATGATTGCCTGAGCAAAGATGATTGGCATTACTCCACTTGCATTCACCTTAATCGGTAAATAATTACGAGCACCTTGTTCATCAACGCTGCGATTTCCTACAACTCTTTTTGCTGTATTCAGAGGAACTTTACGAACCCCTTGAACAATCAATACTGTACCAAGAACCACTACCATGAAAGCAACAATTTCCAATACGATCTTGATCAGATTACCAGAGTTAATTCCGAATTCAGCAAGAAATGCTTCGGGTAGTCTTGCAAGGATACCCACCGTAATCAACAATGAGATACCGTTTCCAACTCCTTTATCCGTAATTCTCTCTCCTAACCAAACAGCAAACATAGATCCTGCAATTAACACAAGGATTGTCTGTGTCCACCAGAATGTAGAAGCATCCATTGGCAATGCACCTTTGGATTCTACGTACAATTTAAGGTAGCTCGGAGCTTGAAGCGCACAAATGATGATCGTTAACATGCGTGTGTAGTTATTGATCTGTTTTCTTCCGGATTCTCCTTCATTCTGCATTTTCTGAACTGCTGGAACAGCAATTCCCAAAAGCTGCATGATAATCGATGCACTAATGTATGGCATAATACCTAATGCCATTACCGATGCGTTAGTAAATCCTCCACCTGAGAATAATGAAAGAAGTGTTTCCAGTGTATTCTGTTCCCCAGAAGCCTGTGCATTCGTCAGGGCAGTATAGTTCACCCCCGGAAGAATGATAAAGGATCCGATTCTGTATACCAGGATCAGAGTTAAGGTAAGGATGATTCTTTTCCTTAACTCTTCCACCTTCCAAATATTCTTAATGTTCTGTATAAAGCGTTTCATTCCGAAAAAATGTTGGCAAAGTTAATTAGATTTCTGAACATACACCACCTTGTCCTTCAATTACAGCCTTCGCTGATGTAGAGAACTTGTGTGCTGAAACATTAATCTTTGTTTTCAATTCACCTCTACCAAGGATCTTAACCAACTCGTTTCTAGAAACTAGACCATTCTCACGAAGTACTTCTGGAGTGATCTCAGTTACATTCTTACGGTCGATCAAAGATTGGATGATATCTAGATTGATCGCTTTGTACTCAACTCTATTTATGTTCTTAAATCCGAACTTCGGTACACGACGCTGTAAAGGCATCTGACCTCCTTCGAATCCGATCTTCTTAGAGTATCCAGAGCGAGACTTTGCTCCTTTGTGTCCACGCGTAGAGGTTCCACCATGACCAGACCCCTGACCACGAGCGATTCTTTTCTCACGGTTCACCGAACCTTTCGCTGGAGTTAAATTATTTAAATTCATTTTTTTACGTCATTAAAAGTTTTACTCAACTACTTCAATCAGGTGATGAACTTTCTTGATCATACCCATAATCTGAGGAGTTACCTCTTTTTCGATCACCTGATTCAACTTTCTAAATCCTAGCGCTTGGATAGTTGCCTTCTGTACAGCAGGACGTTTAATAGCGCTTCTTACTTGCTTAATTTTAATTGTAGCCATGTCTTTGTCTATTAACCGTTAAACACTTTGTCTAATGAAATTCCTCTCTGTCTAGCAACCGATACAGCATCTCTCATTTTAGAAAGTGCATCAATCGTAGCTTTAACAACGTTGTGAGGGTTTGATGACCCTTGAGATTTAGCAAGTACATTGTGTACACCAACGCTCTCGAGTACTGCACGCATCGCACCACCTGCAATTACTCCAGTACCGTCTGCTGCCGGCTTCAATAATACTTCTGCTCCACCGAATTTTCCTTTTTGAGGATGTGGAACAGTGCCTTTAAGGATAGGAACTTTTATCAAGTTCTTTTTCGCATCATCGATCCCTTTAGTGATCGCTTCAGTTACTTCTTTCGCCTTACCCAAACCGTGTCCAACGATTCCATTTTCATCACCTACCACAACGATAGCTGAGAAAGAGAAGGTTCTACCTCCCTTAGTAACCTTGGTAACTCGGTTTACAGCAACGAGTTTATCCTTTAATTCTATATCCGCAGATTTTACTCTATTTACTACTTGTGCTGCCATTTTTTAAAATTTTAATCCGCCTTCTCGAGCTGAGTCAGCCAATTGTTTAACTCTACCATGATACAAGTATCCATTACGATCGAATACCACAGTCTCGATTCCAGCTTTTAATGCCTTCTCAGCTACTTCTTTACCTACCACCGCAGCTTGATCAGTTTTGTTTTTCTTTTCAGCTGTTTTGTTCTTGTAAGATGACGCTGATACAAGAGTTTTTCCGCTGATATCATCGATCAACTGTGCGTAGATCTGCTTGTTACTGCGGAATACCGACAAACGAGGCACCTTTGAGTTTCCAGAAATTTTCTTTCTGATTCTTCTCTTAATTTTTGCTCTTCTGTTTAATTTACTAAATGCCATAACTTTAAAAATTATTTTTTACCTGCAGACTTACCAGCTTTTCTTCTGATGTCCTCTCCTACAAAACGAATTCCTTTTCCTTTGTACGGTTCTGGTTTACGTAGGGAACGAATCTTGGCAGCGACCTGGCCCAAAAGTTGTTTGTCGTAAGACTCAAGTGTTACCACCGGTGCCTTTCCTTTTTGGGTGTCTGCAGATACCTTAATTTCTTTCGGAAGCTCGATAATGATCGGGTGAGAATAACCTAAAGCTAATTCCAACTGCTGACCAGCAGCATTAGCACGGTAACCTACACCAATCACTTCTAACTCCTTCTTATACCCTTCCGAAACGCCAGTAACCATATTGTTGATCAATGATCTGTAAAGACCATGCTTTGATCTGTGGTCCGGTGCATCTGATTCGCGGCTTAAAGTCAGAACGTTTCCATCAATAATGATCTTCACACAAGAATCAATTTCCTGTGATAGCTCACCCTTAGGACCCTTAACAGAAATCATGTTTCCGTCTAACTTCACTTCTACTCCACTCGGGATGTTAACTGGGGATTTTCCTATCCTTGACATTTTTCTTCAGTTAAATTTTAATATACGTAACAAAGGACTTCTCCTCCTACGTTTAGTTTTCTAGCTTCTTTATCAGTAATTACACCTTTTGAAGTTGAAACGATCGCAATCCCTAGACCATTCAATACACGAGGCATCTCAGATGAACCACTGTATTTTCTTAGTCCTGGTCTTGACGCTCTCTGCAATTTAGTGATCGCAGGAACCTTTGTTGAAGGATTGTACTTCAACGCGATCTTGATCACTCCTTGCTTATCGTCTTCTTCAAACTTGTAATTAGCGATGTACCCTTGATCAAAAAGAATCTGAGCCATAGCTCTTTTCACATTTGATCCGGGAATTTCTACCATTTTCAACCCTGCAGCACTTGCATTACGGATGCGGGTTAAAAAATCTGCGATAGGATCTGTATTCATAATAACCTATTTTCTTTTAACTACAAATTACCAACTTGACTTTTTAACTCCCGGGATCTTCCCAGCAAGAGCCATTTCACGGAATGTTACCCTTGAAATTCCGAACTGACGCATATATCCTCTTGGTCTACCAGTCAATCCACAACGATTGTGAACTCGGATTTTTGAAGAGTTAGCGGGCAATTTTTGAATTGCCATCATTGCATCCCATTTTGCAGCTACAACTTCGTCAGATGAATCTGTTGATTTGATCACCTTCGTAAGTTCTTCTCGCTTCTTGGCATACCTTGCTACCATTCTTTCTCTTTTGCGCTCACGCGCTTTCATTGATTCTTTTGCCATTTCCTTTTATTTTTTTGTGAATGGGAAACCAAATGCGTCTAACAATGCTTTCGCTTCTTCGTCACTATCAGTTGAAGTAACGAAAGTGATGTCCATTCCTAGAATACGATTTACTTTATCGATATCGATCTCAGGGAAAATGATGTGTTCCTTAACACCTAAGTTATAATTTCCACGACCATCAAATCCTTTTGGACTGATTCCTCTAAAGTCACGAGTTCTTGGTAAAGCAACCGCTAAAAGGCGATCAAGGAACTCATACATTCTATCTCCACGTAAAGTTACTTTCGTACCAATTGGCATTCCTTTACGAAGTTTGAAGTTTGAGATATCCTTCTTTGAAATAGTCGTTACAGCTTTTTGTCCAGCAATTCTGGAAAGATCAGCCGCAGCACTTTCGATCAACTTTTTGTCTGCAACTGCATCACCCATCCCCTGGCTCAATACAATTTTCTGAAGTTTCGGTACTCTCATTGACGTCTTGTATCCGAACTTCTCAGTCAACGCGTTCTTAATCTCTGCGTTGTACTTTTCCTTTAGTCTTGGTGTATAACTCATTACTTAATCTCCTCCCCAGACTTTTTTGAATAACGTACTATTTTTCCTTTTGCGTTTTCCTTACGACCAGTGCGCGATGCCTGACCTTTAGAAACGACCATAAGGTTAGAAATATGGATACTCCCTTCTTTCTCCACAATTCCTCCCTGAGGATCAGCTGCACTTGGCTTAGAGTGACGTTTTACAACGTTAACACCTTCCACAGTTGCACGCATTTTCTTTCTGTCGATCGAAAGGATTGCACCTTCCTGACCTTTAGAGTCACCGCTAATAACCTTCACGGTATCTCCTACTTTAATGTGTAATTTCTGTTGCATGATATTTACATTTTAAAGTACCTCAGGAGCCAATGAAACAACTTTCATGTAGTTGTTCTCACGAAGCTCACGAGCCACAGGTCCGAAAATACGAGTACCTCTCATTTCTCCCGCTTGATTTAGGATAACACATGCGTTATCATCAAAGCGGATGTACGAACCATCCGGACGACGAACCTCCTTCTTGGTTCTTACTACTACTGCCTTGGCTACCGAACCTTTTTTAACGGCACCAGAGGGCATTGCGCTCTTGACAGCGACAACGATTTTGTCACCAACTGAAGCATAACGACGCTTTGTTCCACCCAATACACGGATGCACAAAACTTCTTTTGCTCCTGAGTTGTCTGCCACTGCAAGTCTTGATTCTGCTTGTATCATTACTACAATTATTTAGCTCTTTCAACAATTTCCACTAGTCTCCAGTTCTTTGTTTTACTCAAAGGACGGGTTTCCATGATTTTGACTGTATCACCAATGTTACAGTCACCGTTCTCATCGTGAGCAACGAATTTAGTAGTCTTTTTCACGAATTTTCCGTACTTCGGGTGCTTCACCTTACGTTCTACGGAAACTACAATCGACTTCTGCATCTTATTGCTTGTTACGACTCCGATACGTTCTTTTCTTAAATTACGCTTTTCCATTTAGCTAATTCATTAGATAAACAAGCAACTAAGCCTGTGCTTCACGTTTTGTTAACTCTGTATTCAACTTTGCTATCGTTCTTCTGATCTTACGGATCTGAATTGGATTCTCGATCGGAGCGACGCTGTGTGTCAGTTTCATTTTAGTCAACTGCTCAGTGAAGTTCTCAATCTTATCTTTCAGGTCATTCGCTGAAAGTTTTACGATTTCTTGCTGCTTCATAATTTTTACTATTTCTCTGGAATAACATAGTCGTTGCGCACAACGAACTTACATTTTACAGGTAACTTCTGTGCTGCCAATCGCATCGCTTCCTTAGCAATTTCATACGGTACTCCGTCTGCCTCAAACATAATACGACCTGGCTTTACCACTGCTACCCAGTGACTTGGAGCTCCTTTACCCTTACCCATACGAACTTCAGCCGGCTTAGAGGTAACTGGCTTGTCTGGGAAGATACGGATCCACACTTTTCCTTCACGTTTCATGTATCGGGTTACGGCGATACGAGAAGCTTCGATCTGACGAGAAGTGATCCATCCTGCCTCCAAAGTCTTTAGACCGAAAGATCCGAAAGCGACATTGCTACCTCTGTGGGCAAGACCTCTGTTTCGTCCTTTCTGTACTCTCCTAAATTTGGTTCTTTTTGGCTGTAACATCTCTTTGTAATTTTTTCTTTAAGTATTACTTCTTTTTTCTCTTTGCCCCCATAGGCTTTCTTACTCCTGCACCTGCACCTGATTTAGCACCTGCAGCAGACATTCCTACATTAGGAGAAAGATCACGCTTTCCATAAACTTCGCCTTTGCAAATCCACACCTTGATGCCTAGACGACCATACGTAGTATGCGCTTCTGAAATAGCGTAATCGATGTCAGCTCTGAACGTATGTAACGGAGTACGTCCATCTTTGTACATCTCAGAGCGAGCCATTTCTGCACCATTCAAACGTCCGGAGATCTTAACTTTGATTCCTTCTGCTCCCATGCGCATTGTGCTCGCAATAGCCATTTTAATTGCACGTCTGAAAGAAATACGTGCCTCAAGCTGACGAGCTATACCGTCTGCTACCAAGCGCGCATCCAATTCAGGACGCTTTACTTCGAAGATATTGATCTGAATCTCCTTCTTCGTTAGCTTCTTTAATTGCCAATTCAGCCGCTGGGCCCATTTCTGCAACCAAAGATTCGATTGGACCCGTAAAGCCCAAGAACA
>JALRFI010000171.1 GCA_023253775.1 Crocinitomicaceae bacterium | reverse complement strand
AATAGGAGATTCCTACTTCGTATATGCGGATTCCTTTAAACCTTGCCAGTTTTGCCGTGATCTCAGGTTCTATTCCAAATCTCTTTTCTTTGATGCTGATTTTCTTGGCATATGATGTTCGGATCAACTTATAACATGTTTCCATGTCAGTAAGATTCAAATTCGTCATCATGTTAGATAAACGCGTCAGAAATTTATTCCCGATAGAGTGCCAGAAGAATAAAATTCGATGTGGATGATGCCCAATAAATCTTGATCCATAAACAACATCTGCTTCTGCTTTGAATACCGGGATAAGCAATAAGTTGTATTCCTCTGGGTCGTATTCCAGATCAGCGTCCTGAATGATAAGGTAGTCACCCGAGCATTCTTTGATGGCTCTATTGATGGCAGCTCCCTTGCCCATGTTTACAGGTTGTGAGAAAAGTCTCATGTCAAGGTGTGGATATTTTGAGATATAATTCTTAACGACCTCAACGGTATTGTCTTTGGAGCAATCATTAACCACAATGATCTCTTTCATGATATTATTGCTCAGTTCTACGTTTCTAACTTTGTCGAGTAAAAGTTCGATGGTTCTAGCTTCGTTGAATGCAGGAATAAGTATGGATAATTTTTCAATCATGAGTGAACAAATGTAGGAAAAGTACCTGAACTAATAAATGGGCATATATGTGACATTAGAACAAGGAATATTAGTTACTTTTGCAATGCTTCAAATCTACCCCGATTTAGATGGCCAAATGTAGCAATGAATAAGATTAGAGCTTATATATCGTTCACCAAGTTCAGACTTTCATTTCTGGTTATAATTTCAGCTTTGTCAGGCTATTTGTTTGCAGACGGGAACGATCCGTTAGAAATTCTATATCTCATGGCCGGAGGGCTTCTAGTTACTGCAGCTTCAAATGGATCAAATCAAATATGGGAGAGAGAACTAGATAAACTGATGAAAAGAACTTCCAGCAGGCCTATACCACAGGGTGTTATGTCGATTACCGAAGCGTTGATCATCGTCACTTTTTGTCTCATTAGCGGATTGATTCTATTGTCTTTTTTAAATTTCTTTTCAGTTGTATTGGGCTTTTCTGCTTTTGCAACGTATGTTTTGCTTTACACTCCTTTGAAGAGAGTTACACCTTGGGCTGTTTTTGTAGGAGCCTTTCCAGGAGCAATACCACCAATGCTTGGTGCAATAGCTGCGACGAATAAATTTGGTTTACTGCCTGGCGTGTTGTTCTTTGTTCAGTTTATGTGGCAATTTCCTCATTTTTGGGCGATCGCGTGGGTGGTATTCGATGACTATAAAGCTGGAGGGTTTTCATTATTACCTTCCAAAAAAGGGAAGTCAAAAGAATCGGCTTTTCAGATCATGGCGTATTCCTTGGCAATGATTCCTTTCAGCTTGTTGCCTTGGCTTTTGGGTTGGACTGGAGATGCGACTCTTCTTCTCGCAACCATTTGCGGGGCAGGATTTTTCTATCTTTCATTTAAGCTATATTACTCCCTGGAATTAAAAGATGCAAAGACCTTAATGTTTGCCTCTTTCATTTATTTGCCGATCATTCAATTCGTATATGTGTTTGATAAAGTTTAAGGGATCATCCCAAAATAAAGATTATGAGAAAAGATTTTAGCGACGATTTAAGTCCGGAAGTAAGAGAGAAAATGAAGAAGAATCTTCTTTATGTTGGAATATTTAGCATTGTGATGATGTTCGCTGGTTTTACGTCAGCTTACATTGTTTCAATGGGAGATTCTTTCTGGTTAAAGTACCCCATGCCAAGAGCATTTTGGATCAGCACGGCGATCATTGTTTTCAGTAGTATTGCATTTGAAGTTGGTATCAAACAGATTAAAAAAGGCAGTCTGAAAGGATTAAAGATCTTCATGTTGATCACCTTCCTTTCTGGAATTGGGTTCATATATTTTCAATTTAAAGGATACGGTCAGCTGGTTGAATTTGGCGCCCATGCAGTCAATAATCACATAATTGTAACTGATGGTCGATATGGCGATTACTACGATATCAAAGTGAACAATGATTTTCTAGAGGTAGATGGAAATAAGTTCATGATCGGTGGAAAGGAACTTTCAGATGGAGAAATGAAGGAACTTCAAAACTTCATGAAACAATTTGAAGTAGTGAAGCCAGGTGTTAACCCAAAGATTTCTTCCTATGGAACGAAGTATAAACTATATTACAAACAACAACCCGTTGGATTGATCGATGGGAAATTGACGACGCCCGATGGAAAAGCTTTCCAGTATACAGATCTTTTAAGGTTGAGTCAACTCTCTGTAAACATTAGGGATAAGAGGGGGGATTTTTTTGTAAAGGGAGAATATGGTAAGGATTTCACGCTGTATTACAAGGGAAGGGAACTTGAATATGTGAACAGAGAATTGAAGTTGGAAGGAAGACGATTATCGAAATATTTACAGATAAAAGCAATGGATACTGCAGATAGTGCGACCTCCTATCTTTACATCATAACATTCCTTCATTTATTGCATATTCTTGTAACCATGATCTACATGTCTAAAATTACAATATATTCATTTACAGGTCAATACACAAGAGAAGAAAACCTTAGTCTTCGTCTTGGAGCGATCTTCTGGCACTTTTTAGGACTATTGTGGGTTTATTTGTTGCTTTTTTTACTTTTTATTCATTAAACTTGCATAAAAAATTTGCATAATGGCAGGACACGCTACTAAAGAAATCGATGCTGCTACACTGTGGGGAGGTAAGGTCTCTCCTTTCAGCACGAGCTACGGAAAGTTAATGATGTGGTTCTTCTTGGTATCCGATGCCCTTACTTTTGGAGGGTTGTTGGTGGCTTATGGGTTTACACGTCACGATGCGCAGGATGCTTGGCCGATTGGTGAAGAAACATTTAATTCACTTCCTTTCTTAGGTCATGGTTATCCGTTGATGTATGTAGCTTTAATGACCTTCATTCTGATAGTTTCTTCTGTGACAATGGTTCTTGCTGTTGAAGCCGGTCATCGAATGGACAAAAGAGGCGTTGTTAAATGGATGATTGCGACGATCATAGGTGGCTTCTTCTTCGTAGGTTCTCAGGCTTGGGAATGGTATCACTTCATTCACGGCTCAGAGTTTGGAAAGGTTGAACTTGCAGATGGTTCTCAAGCAATAGTCAAAGGTCATTTTGGAGAGATTGAGAACTTTGAAGTAATTGAGGCAGGTCTTCATCATAAAAAAGGTGAGAAGATCACTGAAGATCTTATGCATGAATTTCAGCATGCAGCATCAAGTGGGCATATTAATGGAGGTATTATAACTCTGCACGATGGTACTAAAGCCATGATTAATAAGAAGGCGGACGAGCACATGGCACTGATTATTAAGAAAGATGGGAAAAAGTATAGCGTTGGAGATAGAATCGAAGGTAAAGATGCAGAAAAGATGTACTATGATGCTATATATGGTGGCACGGAGAATAGAGTAATCTATGGTGCAAATTTAGAACAGAACGAATATGGTCCGCAGCAATACGGTCAGTTCTTTTTCTTTATCACAGGATTCCACGGATTCCACGTATTCTCTGGTGTAATCATAAACATCATCATCATGATTGGTGTAGTAATGGGGATTTACCACAAAAGAGGACATTACGAAATGGTTGAGAAGACAGGTCTTTATTGGCACTTTGTCGATCTAGTTTGGGTGTTCGTATTTACCTTCTTCTACTTAGTTTAATTATCAGAAAAATTATCGATCATGGAAAGAGACGATATTATTGAATACTCATTAGATGCCCATCATGATGAGGAGCATGGGAAAAAGATTCGATCAACCATCTGGAAAGTAACTGCTATCCTTACGGCAATTACGATTCTTGAAGTAATGCTTGGGGTTTATATTAAACAAGGATCAGGTGCTTGGCCTTTTGTAAAATGGTCATTTATTATTTTGACGTTATTAAAGGCTGCATATATTGTTCTGGTCTTTATGCACTTGGGAGATGAGAGAAAGAGTTTGAAATATGTAATTCTTGTACCATATATATTGTTTATGGTGTATCTGATCTTTATCTGCTTGATGGAAGCATTGAAAATTGGAAATACCTGGATGACATACGGAGGATAATCCAATGGCAAAACGTGCTAATGCCGGACGATTAAAGGTAATATTTGCATTTATTCTTTTATTCGGACCGGCTTTTTTATTGATCTTCATTTCTACCCGAGGGTGCGAGCATAAGTTCAAACAGCTTGATGATTATGGTTCGGCTCCCGAATATTCATTTATTACTTCCGAAGGTAGAAAAGTCACAAGTGATGACCTTAAAGATAAAGTGGTTCTGTTGAATATGGTTCAGGCTTCTTGTCCGGACACTTGTTCAGTTTCGCTTTGGCACATTGATCAGATGATCTATCAAAAACTGAGGAAAAACAAAAAAGAGAAAGGTAAAATTCGCATCATTTCTGTGGTTACGGATTGGGAGGGAAATGCAGTAGATAATATTTCATCTGTGGCTGATTATTTAAAGGATAAGGTCGAGAAATATGATCCAGAGATATGGATGGTTGTTCGTGGAGATGCCAAACCAATGTTTGCTCATGAGTATAAAAATGGTGCGGATCTTCTTGATAATGGTGAGCTGTTAGTCGGGGGTGAATCATTTACAGAACGAATGCTTCTATTAGACAAAGAAAATCATTTAAGAATGGTAAGATCTGGGAAGATCGAAGCATACGTGAGAGAAACCTACGGGCATATAGCACTCCTATTGAAACAATACGACAAAGAGACTTTCGAGAAAAGAAAGCAAGCTGAAAAATGAAGTACTTTTTTGTCATCTTAACAGGCATTGTTCTGCTTTCTTGTGGAGCAGATAAAGAGACAAAAGCACTTCCTTATATCGGAAATTACGACCTTGAATACAAACTTGTGGATGGCAAGGAGGTAGTAGATACAGTTTATCCAACAATCTCATATTTCTCATTTTACAACGAAGATTCTATTAGAGTCACCTCCAAAGATTTAAAAGGGAAAGTATGGATCGCAGATTTCTTTTTTACAACCTGTTCTACCATATGTCCTCGAATGACGGCTCAAATGAAACGTTTGAATTCAATGACAGAAGATATTTCAGAACATCTTCAATTCATTTCATTTTCGATCAATCCGAATTATGACGGGCCCTCTCAGCTCAAGAAGTACAAATTACATCATGGAATAAATGCAAAAAACTGGATCTTTCTCACTGGAGAAGAAGAAGAAACGCATCGAATAGGAATTGAAGAATTCAGAATCTTCGCAGCTCAGGATGATCTCGCTGAGGATGGTTATGCACATTCTGAAGCATTCACACTTGTAGATAAAGAGGGCTTTGTGCGAGGAGTTTATAACATTCAGGATCCTAAGCAGGTAGATCAGATGAACAAGGATATTAGAAAATTGTTAAAGATAGAGTATGGCATCAAATAATGATAAAAAGATCAAGCGGACAATCAATTTACTCTCAATTGCTATTCCACTGGCTGTCGCAGCGTTATTTAGAATTAAGGTCGAAGGAGTAGATCTCTCTTTTTTACCTCCAGTATATGCAACAATAAATGGACTTACTGCCCTAACGTTGATTTCTGCTTTAATTGCTATTAAGAAAGGGAAAGTGGAAATTCATAGAAAGTTGATGACAACATCTATCTTCCTTTCCGTTTTATTCCTCTTAGGTTATGTAGCATATCATATGACCTCTGATCCTACCATATATGGAGATGTCGATGGAGATGGTAAACTTGATTTCTTGGAAGCACAATCTGTAGAGAGCACTGCCATGATCTATTACTTTCTTTTAATCAGTCACATACTATTAAGTGTAATGGTGATTCCTTTGGTTCTTTTCTCTTTTTTCTTCGCATGGAAAGGGGATTTTGAAAGGCATAAAAAATGGGTGAATTTTAGTTATCCAATTTGGCTATATGTAGCTATAAGTGGGGTAATTGTCTTTCTGTTCATTTCTCCTTTCTATTAAATTTTCGTCAGCATACAGGTTTTGGTCAAGAAAAAATCAAATATGTTAGAAATTTAATATTGTCTATTGTCAATTCGGTTTTCATTGTATATTTGATTAGGCCTAACTGACTGCATATGAAATTATTTCTATCCTTAATCTTACTTTCCTCATATCAAATTATTCCTTCTTTTTCTTCATCGAAAGATCAGTGGTATTGTGAAGAACAGAAATATACCTATCAGCTTGAAGTGTATAATTCTAGAAGTCAAATTCAAGTTCAAGCTGATTTTTGTGATTATTTATCTCAGAACAGAGATGTATCTGAAGACACATATATTCAGCTCTATCCGAATGTAAGATTGATCATCTTTTCGCAAAATAAGATCGATCAAGGATTGGTAGCAATCCCACAAATTTTATATAAAAATTAATCTTACTAACTATGAATAGATTAATTACACTAATATTCTTCTTGACGGCTGTGAATGTCTTGTTTTCGCAAAGTGACAATTGTGCAACCGCAACTGCAGTCACTTTATCAGGAGGAACTGCATGTGTCAATGGCACAACAACAGGAGCAACTTCCGATAATATTCTTTACGGGACATGCAATACCGCTAGTGTGAATGAGGTTTGGTATACTTATGTGGCGTCTGGTTCACAAAATGACTTTACTATAACCTCTCTAGGCTTGACAAATGCAGAAATTATTATTGATGTTGACGGTTGTGGTAATGGAACATTTGAGACTTGTACGACTGTTTCTGGAGGTACAACGCTTAATGCATCATGGGGTATTGCTCCAGGTCAGCAAGTATGGATAGGTATTGCCAGCAATCAAGGAGTTCAAGGTAATTTTCAACTTTGCATTAATTCTTACACTGCATCAACTGGTGGGGGCAACGCTTGCGTTGGAGCTATCCCAATTTGCAGCACTGCACCTGTAACATTCAACAGTATGGCTTCTTTTACTGCTTCAGGTCAGTATCCGAGTTGTTTTCTCAGTGCTCCTCAGCAAGATGTGTTCTTACAGTTTACGATTTTGACTAATGGCACTTTCGAATGGACAGCCTCACAACTTTGCGCTGCCGAATTTGATTGGGCTCTCTGGAATATTACATCCGGATGCCCAGGTACTATAGCCAGATGTAATTACAATTATGCAGGTCAAAATTCCGGAACTTTTGGAATGACAGGTGCGATCGGTGGGCCGGCCTGCACAGGTGAAAATTGTGACCCGATAAATGTCACCGCAGGTCAGGTTTATGTGCTCCAGATAGATAACTATTCTACTTTCAATGATTGCGGCTTTACCTTCACTTATTCGGGTACTGCTCAGATCACCCCTACAACAAGTTTTTCTATTAATCCAAATACTTTCACATGTGGATCGTCTGTAAATGTTACAATAAATAATACCTCTGTAGGAATTCCAACATGGGAATTTGGAAATGGAAATTCATATACCGGTACAACACCGCCCTCTCAGACCTATACCTCACCCGGCACCTACGCTATAACTGCAACAATTCTCGGACAATGTCCAGCTACATCTGCTCAGTATGTTCAACTATTTGGACCTCTTGCAGGAACAATTGAAAATACTCCAGCTTCATGTCCAAATTCAACAAACGGAACCGCTTCAGTAAATTCAGTCACTGGTGGAGATGGAAACTACACCTATTTGTGGAATACAGGTGCAACCACCCCAACAATTACTGGTTTGGCTCCAGGTAATTATTCTGTCACAATTAGCAATTCAGCTTGTGGATCTAGTATCCTACTTAATACAACTGTGTTAGCCACTAATCCACTTCCTACAGTACCTTCTGTTTCAGGAGGGGGTACATATTGCTCAGGTGTTTCTCCAGGGAATATTTCAGTTTCAACGACGGGAACTGGGCCCTGGACTTTAAACTATACAATAAATGGTACACCTCAATCGGTTAATTTTGCCTCTTCTCCTTCATCTTTAGGAAATGCTGCGGGTACATACGTAGTTACAGGGATCACAGATGCATTTTGCTCTAATTTAGCATCCGGATCTCAAACAATAACAGTAAATCCGCTTCCAATGATTTCACTTACTCCATCAGACCCTTCAGCTTGTAATGGAACGGATGGATCAATTTTAGTTAGCGGTTCAGGTTCAGGGACTCTTTTTTGGTTAGGTGCGGCATCGTCAAATGTTGTTGGGACGTTGAATTACACAATACCAAATCTGTCTGCAGGTGCATACAGTGTTTATTTTGTGGATGGTACAACGGGTTGCCAAAGTACAACTTCCAATACATCATTAAATAACCCAAATGCACCGATCCTTAACAACCCTGGTCCATCTATTGTATGTGATACTTATACATTACCAGCAATTTCAGGGACAAACTTAACTCTATCGGCTAGCTACTGGACTGGGCCTAACGGAACTGGCACACAGCTAAGTGCTGGCAATTCAATTACTAACACACAGACAATCTACTTGTACGATATCAATGGTGCTTGTTCAGATGAAGAATCATTTTCAATTACCGTGAATAATACACCATCAATTAACAACCCAGGAGTACAAACAGCATGTGATTCTTATTCGCTGGGAGCAATTAGCGGAACAAATCTTTCAGGAAGTCAGGCTTATTATAATAATTCTCAATCAATTGGGGGATCTGTTATTTCGGGTCCAATTACATCGACACAGACAGTTTGGATCTTTGATTCTGAGGGTTCATGTTCAGATGAAGAAAGTTTTGAGATAACAATAAACAACACTCCTTTAATCTTGAATCCTGGACCATCAATTGTTTGTGATTCGTATACTCTTCCATCAATTTTAGGGACTAATTTATCCCCATCAGTATCATATTGGACTCAAATGGGAGGGACTGGTTCTCAATTACTTGCAGGAGATCCTATTATATCCTCTCAAACTATTTATATCTATGATATTAACGGATTGTGTTCAGATGAAGAAAGTTTCAATGTAACTGTTAATTACACCCCTATATTGAATAATCCTGGTGATCAAACGGAATGTGCAAGTTATGCTTTACCTGCAATCAATGGCTCTTCACTTTCGGGATCTGAATCGTATTGGACCTCTATTGGTGGAACTGGAAGTCAATTGAATGTGGGAGGAATAGTTTCATCAACACAGACAGTCTTTATATATGATGCTGATGGTTCTTGTACTGATGAAGTATCATTTATTGTTACTATAAATCAAATACCGTCAGTTACTTCTACGTCAGGTACTTTTGAATACTGTATTGGTGACCCGACTCAGCAAATTCAGGTAAATGTTACTGGTTCGCCAACATGGACGATTGATTATACACTTGATGGTATGCCAATGACGGCCACGGGAAATTCGAGTCCAATTTATTTAGGTAATGGTGCTGGAATGTATATTATTACGGGCATCTCGGATGCAAATTGTAGCAATATTGCTTCGGGGACAGAATCGATAACAATTGTTCCTTGTGATTTCACGATCCCGACCGCTATTACGCCAAATGCTGACGGTGTTCATGACGATTGGGAGCTGTATGGACTTGATGCCGCATACCCGAATAACGTGGTAAGGATCTACAACCGTTGGGGAGGATTATTGTACGAGCATGATTCATCAGTGGATGGTGCGTACGACACGAACAGATGGAAGGGAGATTATAATGGAGAGGCATTACCGGTTGGCTCATACTACTACATCATTGAATTGAATGATGATGACAAGAATGTTGAATCAGGAGCTGTAAGTATCCTGTTAGAAAAATAAGAACTACTAACTACAAATAAGATAGAAAATGCGTAAGATAGCTTTAATACTGGCTTTGGGACTTACATCGGGATTTGTGATGTCACAGCAGAATCCTCAGTATAGTCAATACTTGCGAAATCAGTTCATGATCAACCCTGGTGCTGCAGGGGTTTATGACTTCGTTGATGTAACGATGAGTGGACGTTGGCAATGGATGGGTTTGACGGATGCTCCTAAGACAGCCTATGTATCGGTGGCATCACTGCTGAACTTTAAGAAAAGGACACCCTACAATCCTGCACTTCGTGTGAGCTCTGGTCCTGTGAGGAATCCTGAGATCAAGACAGGGAAGCTGAAGCATGCATTGGGAGGCCAGTTGTTGGCAGATCAGTACGGAGCCTTCAGAAGAATGAATGCTAGCTTGACCTATGCTGTACATGTACCGATGTCACAGAAGCTTAATTTGTCTTTGGGGACAAGGATCGGGCTATCGAACAATGCGTTTTTGCAGGATAAGGCAGTTGTGGGTAACATCATGGATGCTGCGAACTATAACAATGCTACAGATAATGTATATGCAAATTTCTATTCAGGGAATTCAAGTATGAACATTTTAGACTTGGGAGTTGGAATGTACTTGTATTCAAAGAATGCATTCTTTGGGATCAATGGAGACAACCTGTCAAAGGACTTTGTAGAGTTTGGTTCAGGAACAGCGAACTTCAATACACAGATGCACTTCAACATCACAGGAGGATACAAGTTTCCGATTAGTGATAACCTGACGTTGATGCCTGCAGTATTGGTGAAGTACATGGCACCTGCTCCAGTATCGATCGATGGATCATTACAGCTGGAGTACAAGGAATGGTTGTGGATGGGAGTATCTTATCGTCACAAAGATGCGATGATCGGAATGGTGGGACTGAATGTGAATAACAAGTTCAAGTTTGGTTACTCATATGATTTCTCATTATCGAGATTCAACCAGGTGAGCTCAGGAGGTCATGAGATCGTATTGGGCTTGATGCTTGGCAGAAGAGATTAATGAAAATCAAGGAAAAAGGAAAATAAAACCATTATTACAAATTGTATGAAGAAGCAACTTCTATTAGGTGTTGTAGTATTAGGCGCATTTGGAGCAAATGCACAATTTTGGAAGATCTCAGAACCGATGGTATTACCGGGCACGGTAAATACAGGGGCAGAAGAGAGTATGCCGGTTTTCTCAAAGGATAGCTCAATACTCTACTTTACAAGAACTTTTGATGCGACAAACACGGGCGGGGAATATGATCAGGATATCTGGTACAGCCGTCGTCAGCCCAATGGAGAATACACAGAGTGCGAGAAGGTAAAGAACATCAACAACAAGTTCAATAATGCTGTATTTGGAGTTTCCAGAGACGGGAAATCGATCTACTTGTTGAATGCCTATGAAGGGAAGAAGGATATGGAAAAAGGGTGTGCGATTTCCATGCAGAAAGGTAATGGATGGGAGTCACCGACACAGATCGAGATCCCTACGTTGGATATCGAAGGAGATTACTATGGTTTCCATGTGAATGAAGATGAGAATGTAATGATCATCTCCTACAAAGGACCAGGATCTGTTGGAGAAGAAGACCTTTACGTAAGTACAAAGAGTGGAGGAGCATGGAGTGCACCGATCCACATGGGATCAACGTTGAACACAACTGGATTTGAGATCTCGCCATTTTTGAATAAGACGCAGGATACACTATTCTTCTCGAGTAATGGTCATGGAGGTCAGGGGGATGCAGATATCTTCTATTCAGTGAAGCAGGGTTCATGGACAAGCTGGTCAAATCCGGTGAATCTTGGGCCAAAGGTGAACTCATCGAAGTTTGATGCTTATTTCAGCTATAGCGGAAACATGATCTACTGGTCAAGCAACAAGGAGTCAGAAAGAAGTGATATCTATATGGCATACATTCTTACACCACCACCGGTGTCGATTACATGTTCATCAACAAACATGAGCACATACGGAGTTAAGGATGGACGAGTAAATGCCACAGTGAAAGGAGGTGTTGAGCCATATACCTTCTCATGGACCAATGGAGCAACAACAGGAGACATCATGGGAGTCGGAGCTGGCGAGTACACAGTAACAGTTACAGATGCAGTTGGACAAACAGCGAGCAGTACATGTTCGGTTACAGAACCACCTGCGCCGATGGATATCAGCCTAAAACACTTCTTTGATTACAACGCAGACAAGTTAACAATAGAGGAAGGGAAGCTGAAAGAGTTTGTAAATGGAGTAGAGAAGATCGTAGCACAGGGAAGACCAATGGTAACGATCACGATCAACTCATCAGCGTCATACGTACCAACAACAACATTCAAGACCAACGACAAGCTTGCAAAGTCTCGTGCTCAGCAGATCGAGAAGGAATTGAATCAGTACTTCAAATCAAAAGGAATGGATGCGAAGGTAAAAGTACAAATCATCGCTGCAGTGGTACAGGGTCCTAAGTACGAAGGAGACTTCGACAACCAGGATAAGTATCGTCCATATCAGTTCATCGAACTAAAGACAAAATAAAATCAAAACATACAAGATAGAAGCCATCCGAAAGGGTGGCTTTTTTAGTTGGATAAGTGATCAGAAATTATTTCCCAGGTTTTATCCGCGGATATATCCCAGCTGAAGATCCTGGATCGTTTAAGTCCTAATTTAGAAAGTTGTTCTCTAAACGAATCATCAGATGACAATTTTTTCATGCCATTTGCAATGGATTGAACATCAAAGGGATCACAAAAGATGGCGGCATCGCCCACAATTTCAGGCAATGATGTCTTGTCGCCACTCAAGATAGGAATTCCACATTTCATAGCCTCAACCAAAGGGATACCAAACCCCTCGAAGTATGGAACATAACTTAAGGCACCGGCAGCAGCCACTAATTTTGCGAGCTCTGAAAGTTCCATCCGTCCCGTAAAAACGATGTCATTATTTGATTTGATTGTGCCAAGATCATGTTCATTCCACATTGCTTCACCAACGATCAATAATTTCCAGGAAGAGTTTGTTTCGGTTTTAAATCGAATAAATGCGTCAACCAATCGACGGACATTTTTGCGTGGGTGAATAGATCCAACATAAATGAAATAGGGAGCTCCTTCGGAATATTTACCCCTTATTTCAATTATTAGGTCTTCTGACAATGGTCTAAAAATCTCAGAAGCACCATTCCAGACCACAGAAATCTTTTTTTCATCTATTCGATATTTAGTAGAAATGTCTGTTTTGGAATAGTTTGAAACTGTAAGAATATGATCAGCCTTTCTTGCGAATCTTGGGAAAAAATGTCTAAGATATTTTCTTGCTGCGAACGGAATATCTTTAGGATAATGCTCAAAATTAATATCGTGTATGGTGCAGATCTGTTTTACATTCGAAGAAAGTGAAAGGTATCCATCAGGAGAGAAGAACAGATCGATGTTGTGTTTTTTTAATGCTCGCTTTACTCCGATTTCAAACCATAAATAGAACAACACAGGATGCCTTGCCGGTGGATTGATAATGATTGGTGTAACATTATTCGAAATAATAAAACGGTTATCGAATTGTCTGTCAAAAAAGAAATAAAAGTCGATCTCTGGATGTGATTCAACTATTCGTTTTGTGACTTCGTAAGTATACCAACCAAATCCTTCCATTTTTCCATTGATGAGAAATCGGGTATTGATCGCTATTCTTGGTCTACTTTTCATTAAAAATTCAAGATGTAATTGCTTACCTTTTCTGCACCAATGGTAGTTGAAGGCCCATGTCCACAGTATACAGTCATATCCTCAGGAAGAGAGAACATTTTATTTAGAATAGTGGATTTTAATGTTTCAAAATCTCCTCCCGGCAAATCAGTTCTTCCAAAACTTCCTCTGAACAGAACGTCACCGTTGATTACAAAATTATTCACAGAATCAATAAAAACCACATGTCCCGGTGCATGACCGGGCGTATGCATAACTTTAAAACAAATATTTCCGAAGGTTAGCGTTTGCCCATCTTCTAAAATGAAAGTAGGTTCAGGAGAAATTTTGTACCCCTCGAATCCATATAGATGTGCATAATTCGATACAGACCGTAAGGTCGTAAGATCATCTCCATGAAGATATAGAGGGATATCATATTTTGATGAAACAAAATGATTTCCAAGGACATGATCAATATGAGCGTGTGTATTTAAAATTGCTTTGGGTTTGAAACCCGCTGATTCAATGAATTGAGTCAGTTCATTCTCTTCATATATAGAAAAGCAACCCGGATCGATAATCACACAATTGCCTGATTCATCAGACACAACACTTGTGTTCTGTTGGAAAGCATTAAAAGTATGGATGCTAACATTGATCATGATGCAAAGTTAGATATATCAGTGAACTTATGGTGTGGTATCATTTTTGTTTTGCGTCAAATAATATCTTTGTAAAAAAAATAAGTCATGAAAAGGTTATTACCACTTGTATTATTGACAACCATTTTGATCTCATGTGGCGTCAAAGTTCCATACACGGCAGATATTCAAGAAGAGTTTGGTTTGGATGATCCTTCGAAATTGAAGAAGGTACAGTTTTATACCTCAGCCACAGTAATAATGGAAAAAAGTAAAGCTAGTGGTAATCAAGGGACATCAGAGTCAGGGGCATTAGTTGCCAATTCCAGTAAAGAACAAAACAGGATAATTATTCCGATAAACACCAAATGTATTTATGATGGCTTGGGTGAGAATGGTGAATTGATCATACGATTTGAAACAGGGGTAAATAAAACATTGACTTTTGCAGCTCGTCCAAATCAGCAAGGGAGCAAGTTTTATCTTGTTGCCGACTGGTCAAGTCAGAATAATGGTAAAATCGATTATGGGAATGACGAGTATACTGTTTCATCTGCTTCAGGAAACACATATTTGATGATAGTATTGAAGAAACTCCAAAAAACAAAACGTAAAGACCGAATAGTTCGAGGAATGAAAGTTTAGTTTTAGAAAAGCAATAATGTCTTCCCCGTTCAATTTTGAACGGGGATTTTTTTTCGAACAAATACTATCGGGACGGAGGAAAATTTATTTGAATTAAGCTGATTTTTAGATAAATTTGAGGCAACGAAAGTGCGATTACCGCGTCATATTTTCGTAATGTACCCTAAAATCATTTTTGAAAATGAAAACTACTATACTTGCACTATTCTTAGTTTTTGGTTTGTCCAATAACAGTTTCACTCAGGAATTGGCTAATTCCGATAAAATTATTCAAGTATATGGTCAGGAATGGTATGACCTAAGGAAATCGGATAATCCCGACTTGTTAATACTTATGGATAAGTATGTTGATCATGGATTTTATGTTCGAACGGTCAGTGAGGGGAAATATGAACAAGAGCAGGAGCCGATAGAATTAATTCCACTGACCAGTAAAGTTGAAAGCTATGTTACAGTAGAACAGTTTTTGCAAGAGTTTGATTCTCCAACTTTCAACCCACTTAGATATCGTTATTTCTCTACGAAAGAAGCCCAGGTATACAAGTTAAAAGGTGTGAACAAGATCATTTACATCATACCTCAAGAGTCAATTCTTAATAAATGACCCGAACTACGATGCGAACTATTTTTCAAAATATTTATAAAGTTGCGATCGCAACAATATTGTGTGCCTTGACAGGTCTGGCGCAGAATTACTCTCCAAGTACATCTACAACCATTAACACCTGTTCTGGAACGTTTTATGATTCCGGAGGAAATGGGGGAACTTATGCAACAAATCAGCTTTACACTGTTACATTTTGTCCATCTACTCCGGGGGCGGATATGGTTATAAACTTTACTTCTTTCAATCTTGAAAATGCATTTGACTTCTTGACAGTTTATGACGGAAATTCGACTGCGGCACCTACTTTGGGGACATATACTGGGACAATAAGCCCTGGTCTTGTAACTGCGACACCAACGAACCCAACAGGCTGCATTACTTTTTTATTTGATTCAGATTTAAGCATTAATAATTCAGGTTGGGCTGCGACTATTTCATGCTCAACACCTTGTGTGGCTCCAACTGCAGCAATTACGAGTACTACCCCTGCTGCTTCAGGTGGTATTATTAGAATTTGTCAGGGAGGAACTGTTAATTTCAGTGGATCAATTACGGGTGGTCCTGGTGGAGCAGATACATATGCCTGGAATTTTGGTAACGGTGCCACTTCTACTCAGCAAAACCCAACAGCGACCTTCCCTAATGCGGGGAGTTACCAAGTTTCTTTGAATGGAACTGAAGGAGGTTGTCCTAACACTAATTCAGCTACAACAACTGTTCAGGTCTCTACTACTCCTACAATAACTCCTTCCGCTTCACCGACATCTATTTGTTTGGGACAATCGGCCAATTTGTCCTCAACTGTTGCGATGACTCCTTTTGTACCAAACTGTACTCCACCGGTTTCGGGTACCACATTCCTTCCTGATGGGTCTGGAGTTTCTTATACAACTGCCATCAATGTAAATTGTTATAATGCCACACAAACAGTGACCTCTGCGGCGAATATTCAAAATATTTGTTTAAATATGGAGCACTCCTATTTGGGAGATTTACAAATTACGATTATTTGTCCGAACGGGCAGTCGATGATTTTAAAATCCTACGCAAATGGAGGGAATGGAACATTTCTAGGAGGGCCTTATGATGGCATTAATGATGCCACATGGGGACCTGGGGTGGGGTCCACTTATTGTTTTACACCTTCGGCAGGCACGTTATTAACGGCAGGGGCTACTCAACCAGCCCCAGGACCAACAATTGGCAATTCAATTGTTCCGGGAAACTATATGCCTACACAACCTTTTACTAACCTAATTGGTTGTCCTTTAAATGGGGCATGGACTATACAAGTAACTGATAATTTGGCATCTGATAACGGTTATATATTTAATTGGGATATCAACTTTAATGTGCCACCTGCGACTGGAAGCTTTACGCCAACAATCGCGAGTCAAGGTTGGACTGCCACACCAGGATTGACCTCAACTGGGGCAACCACTGCAACAGTTACTCCAACTTCCACTGGATCACAATGTTATACATATTCAGTGACAGATAACTTTGGATGTACATATTCACAAGTACAATGTATAACGGTTAACCCAAATACACCTGTGAATGCTGGTCCGGATGTAACTATTTGTGTTGGTCAATCAACTACATTGACTGCTTCTGGTGCTTCGACATACTCATGGAGTAATGGTCTTGGCGCTGGAAACCCTAAAATTGTGTCACCAGCATCAACAACTACTTATACCGTAACAGGGACGAGTGCTTCCGGATGTGTAACTACCGATCAGGTAACCGTAACAGTTGTTCCACCTCCAACAGTCACAGTCAGTCCGAATACAGCTATCTGTAGTGGTGCTTCAACAAACCTGACCGCCTCAGGTGCAACGACTTATTCTTGGTCACCGACTACAGGGCTATCACCAACGACTGGTGCTGCGGTTACAGCTTCACCAACATCTACAACCACTTATACAGTAACGGGAACAACCGCAGGTTGTACAAATTCTGCAACAGTTACTGTGACAGTTAATCCACTACCGACCATAAACGCGGGTGTCGACCAGACGGTTTGTCAGGGGACAAACGTAACACTTACAGCAAGTGGAGGGTCAACCTACACGTGGAGCAATGGTGTATCTCAAGGAGTTGCATTCGCCCCAAGTGCGACAGCAACCTATACTGTTACAGGAACGAGTGCGGCTGGTTGTACGAATACCGACCAGGTATTAGTTACTGTTAATCCAATTCCAGTTGTTACTGCAGGACCAGATGTTTCAATTTGTTCGGGAGGATCAACCACATTAACTGCTTCGGGAGCTACAACTTATTCCTGGTCTCCAGGTGGTCAAACGACTGCTTCAATTACGGTATCTCCAGCATCAAATACTACATATACTGTGACCGGAACAAGTCTTGGGTGTACAGCATCAGATGCTGTTACAGTGACAGTATTAGGTAACGCGCCGATCAATGCTGGTCCGGATGTGTCTATTTGTGCCGGTGCTTCAACAACATTGACAGGAACAGGAGGAAACACCTATTCTTGGGTGCCTGGAGGTCAGACGACAGCTGCTATTACTGTTACTCCTGCGGCTACAACAACATATACAATTACTGGAACTGATGCAAACGGATGTATTGGATCAGACCAGGTTGTAGTAACAGTGAATCCACTGCCAACCGTGAACGCTGGTTTGGACCAAACTGTTTGTACAGGTACTTCGGTAACTTTGACAGCATCTGGAGCATCGTCGTATTCATGGAACAACGGGGTTACACAAGGGGTAGCCTTCACCCCAGCAGCTACAACAACATATACTGTTACAGGAACCACTGCCGCAGGTTGTACATCCACGGATCAAGTGGTTGTAACAACAAATCCACTTCCGACGGTAAATGCTGGTGTAGATCAAACGATATGTATAGGAGCTTCAGTAACGTTGACAGCGTCAGGAGCATCGACGTATTCATGGAACAATGGAGTCAATCAGGGAGTGGCATTTGCTCCTGCTGCGACAGCGACATATACAGTTACGGGAACTAGTGCTGCAGGATGTACCAACACAGATCAGGTTACGGTAACAGTGAACCCTCTTCCTACAGTGAATGCAGGTACAGATCAAACAGTTTGTGCTGGCACCGCAGTTACTTTGACTGCAACAGGTGCAGCAACGTATTCATGGAATAATGGTGTAACTCAAGGAGTGGCATTCACTCCAGCTGCAACGACTACGTATACAGTTACAGGAACGGATGGTAATGGATGCACTAATACAGATCAAGTTGTGGTAACTGTGAATCCGCTTCCAACGGTGAATGCAGGAGCTGACCAAGCAATTTGTACAGGAGCTTCAGCAACGTTAACCGCATCCGGAGCATCAACGTATTCTTGGAATAATGGAGTTACACAGGGAGTATTGTTTACTCCTGCCGCAACGACTACTTATACAGTTACAGGTACGAGTGTGGCGGGATGTACAAGCACAGATCAAGTTGTTGTAACTGTAAACCCATTACCAGCGATAAGTGCAGGCCCTGATGTTTCAGTATGTACAGGTGGATCTGCTACATTGACTGGAACAGGAGGAGTTGCTTATGCATGGAATAATGGTGTGAATAACGGAGTACCTTTTGTTCCTGCCTCAACAACGACGTATACAGTGACGGGTACAGACGCTAATGGTTGTATCAACACTGATCAGATCACAGTGTCTGTATTAACAAACGCACCGATCAACGCTGGGTCAGATGTTTCGATCTGTAATGGACAATCAACTACTTTAACAGCCACTGGAGGAGTAACATATAACTGGGATAATGGTCTTGGAACAGGTAATAACTTTACAGTGTCTCCAACAGGAACAACTACTTATACAGTTACCGGAACAGATGGAAACGGATGTACAGGAACAGATGCAATTACGGTTACGGTAAATCCACTTCCAACGGTCAACGCAGGAGCGGATCAGACAGTTTGTTTTGGAACGTCAGTTACTTTGACAGGAACCGGGGCATCAACATATACTTGGGATAATGGCGTAACTCAAGGAGTCGCTTTCAATCCATCAGTAGGATCTGTAGTTTATACGGTTACAGGAACAACTGCTGCGGGGTGTACAGGTACTGACCAAGTAACAGTTACCGTGAACCCAATGCCTACAACAAATGCAGGAGCAGATCAAACGATTTGTGCCGGGACATCAGTAACATTGACGGCAACTGGAGCAACAACTTATTCATGGAATAACGGAGTGAATCAAGGTGTGGCATTTACCCCTGCCTCTACTACAACCTATACTGTGACTGGTACAACATCGGGTTGTACGACGACGGATCAGGTAACTATTACTGTGAATCCACTTCCAGTGGTTAATGCAGGAGCAGATCAAACCGTATGTAATGGTACATCGGTGACTTTGACGGCAACGGGTGCGACAACTTATACATGGGATAACGGTGTAACAAATGGAGTTCCATTTACACCTTCTGTAGGGTCTATCACTTATAACGTAACTGGAACCACTGCGGCAGGATGTACAGCTACAGATCAGGTGATCGTTACTGTGAACCCTAATCCAGTTCCGGTTATTCAAGGACCTACAGAATATTGTTCTGGAAATACAGCAACGTTGTCAACATCAGTTGCCTATGCTGGATACAGCTGGTCTACTGGAGCGACAAGTGCAACTGTGAACGTAACCACTGCAAATAACCCAATTTCTGTAACGGTTACTAATGCATTTGGATGTCAGGCTACATCTTCAACATTTATTGTTACAGAGAACAGTGTGATCACGGCCAACTTTACAGAAACTATTTGTCAGGGTCAGTCGGTTGTAATTCATGGAGTATCTCAATCGGTTTCGGGGACATACTCACAGAGCTTTACTTCTGTGTCAGGGTGTGATAGTATTGCCAACGTAACCTTGGTTGTGAATCCACTTCCCGCTGTGAACGCTGGAATAGATCAGACTGTGTGTACACCAACATCAGTTACACTTACTGCATCTGGAGCTTCAACATATGCTTGGAACAATGGCATCACTCAGGGAACACCTTTCACTCAGCCAGTTGGATCAACAACATATACTGTGACAGGAACTGATGTGAACGGGTGTATTAACACAGATCAGGTTGTGGTAACAGTTAACCCTTTACCGACAGTAAATGCGGGTGTTGACCAAGCACTTTGTATCGGAGCATCAGCAACGCTTTCAGGGTCTGGAGCTTCCACATATACTTGGAACAATGGAGTAAGCAACGGAGTTGCATTTACACCTGCAGCTACTACAACCTACACAGTTACAGGAACTAATGCCAATGGTTGTACAAATACCGATCAGGTTGTAGTAACGGTGAACCCGCTTCCGAATGTGAATGCTGGAATTGATCTAACAACTTGCGTTGGAGGAAGTGTTACTTTAACAGCTTCTGGTGCGGTGAACTATTCGTGGAATAATGGAGTCACCAATGGAGTAGCATTCTCACCGGCTTCAACAGCAACTTATACTGCAACAGGAACAGACGCAAACGGATGTATTAATACAGACCAGGTAGTGGTGACCGTTGCGGGATTACCAAACGTAAGTGCTGGAGCTGATATCACAGTATGTCAGGGAAGTTCAATTACATTATCAGGTACTGGTGCCTCTACTTATACGTGGAATAATGGAGTAACCAATGCAGTAGCATTCACTCCAGCGGTTGGAACCAATACTTACACTGTAACAGGTACAGATGGAGGAGGTTGTATCAATACCGACCAGGTTATTGTAACTGTGAATGCTCTTCCTGTAGTGAATGCTGGACCGGATCAGGCATTGTGTATCGGTGCTTCAGCGACACTTACGGGATCGGGAGCGACAATGTATACATGGAACAATGGTGTGAGCAACGGAGTTGCTTTCTCACCTGCAGCAACAACGACATACACAGTAACAGGAACAGATGCCAACGGATGTATCAACACCGATCAGGTGGTGGTAACTGTAAATCCACTTCCTACAGTGAACGCAGGTACTGATCAAACGATCTGTGTCGGTGCTTCAGTGACGCTTTCAGGAGCTGGTGCTGTGAACTATACATGGAACAACGGTGTAACGAACGGAGTAGCTTTTGCTCCTGCTTCAACAACAACGTATACCGTTACAGGAACAAATGCCAACGGATGTGTGAACACAGACCAGGTACTGGTAACTGTGAATCCACTTCCAACAGTGAATGCTGGTCCGGATGTAGCTGTTTGTGTTGGACAATCTGTGACACTTACAGGATCTGGTGCAGCAACCTATTCATGGTCTGGAGGTATTCAAAATGGAGTAGCCTTTACACCTGCAGTTACGACAACGTATACAGTAACTGGAACAAGTGCTGCTGGTTGTACAAATACGGATCAGGTAACAGTGACTGTTAA
>JALRFI010000050.1 GCA_023253775.1 Crocinitomicaceae bacterium | reverse complement strand
GCCAATGGTCGATCTGGTTGTCGGCCCGCAAAGTTACAACCGCCTGCCTGAGTTGGAAGCAAAAGCCGCAAGCGGGAAAAGGCAATCGATACAGATTTTCCAGAAGAGGACAAATTTGAAAAACTAAAAAATCGCCCAAAGGCAAAACGTGCCCCCGCCGCATTTTTGACGGTTCAAGAAGGCGTTTACGAATACCAAAGTTGTTTTCTTCAACTTTTTTCTGAGCGCGCTCAATCGATTTTGAAACCATACTATGCGTAATGACTTCTCCCTCCTTAAGGCCCATTCGGTCCATAAGCTTGGCGATGCGCTCGGATCCGAATTTTCTCATCAGATCATCCTCAAGAGATACAAAGAACTGAGATGAACCTGGATCTCCTTGTCTTCCCGAACGACCTCTTAACTGCCTGTCGACTCTTCGAGAATCGTGTCTTTCAGTACCAATAATGGCGAGACCTCCTGATTCTTTAACTCCCTCACCTAATTTGATATCGGTACCACGACCGGCCATGTTGGTTGCAATTGTTACTGCGCCTGCTTTACCTGCTGTTGCGACTATCTCTGCTTCTTTTTGGTGGTATTTTGCATTCAGGACCTGATGATCAATACCTTTCATTTTAAGCATTCGACTTAAAAGTTCAGAGATCTCAACTGTTGTTGTACCAACAAGTACAGGTCTTCCATCTGTAACAAGCTTTTCGATTTCTTGAATAACAGCTGTATATTTTTCTCTTGCTGTTTTGAACACAAGGTCATTTTGATCCTTTCTGATTACCTGTTTGTTCGTAGGGATCACGATTACTTCCAGTTTATAAATGTCCCAGAATTCTTTAGCTTCTGTCTCAGCAGTACCGGTCATACCGGCAAGCTTGTGGTACATACGGAAGTAATTTTGCAGCGTAATTGTTGCATAAGTCTGAGTAGCAGCTTCAACTGTTACGTTTTCTTTTGCCTCGATCGCCTGGTGAAGTCCGTCAGAATATCTTCTTCCTTCCATGATACGACCCGTTTGCTCATCGACGATCTTAACCTTACCGTCCATGATCACATATTCTACCTCTTTCTCGAATAGGGTATAGGCCTTTAATAATTGTGTAACACTATGGATTCTTTCAGACTTAATACTGTACTCACGCACAAGGACATCCTTTCTTGAGAGGAATTCTTCTTTTTCAAGGTTCTCCTTTTGGAGCTTTGCAATCTCAGAACCAATATCCGGCATAACGAAGAAATCTCTATCCTCCTTGCCAGAGATCAAGTCAATTCCTTTGTCGGTTAATTCGATCGTATTATGTTTTTCGTCGATTACAAAAAATAGTTCTTTATCGATCTTCTTCATTTGTTTTCCTTGCTCTTGCATGTAGAAGTTTTCAGTCTTCTGCAGGTGAGCACGAACGCCCGGCTCAGAAAGGAATTTAATAAGTGCTTTATTCTTAGGTAAACCTCGGTATGCTCTTAACAATGCGATTCCACCATCTTCAAGCATTTGTTTTGGATCGGCTCCACCTTCGGCATTACCGCTGATCACAGTCAAAAGACGTTTGGCGTCGGCAAGGCATTGATTCACATATTGTCTTTGAGCTGCAACAATGTTCTCTACTCTTGGTTTCAATTGATGGAACTCATGTTCTTCTCCTCGAGGAGTAGGGCCGGAAATAATTAAAGGAGTTCTCGCGTCATCAATCAAAACTGAATCGACCTCATCGACGATCGCAAAATGATGCTTGCGCTGAACAAGATCTTCAACAGAACTTGCCATATTATCTCTCAGGTAATCAAAACCGAATTCATTGTTCGTTCCAAACGTGATATCAGCAAGATATGCTTTTCTTCTTGAATCTGAATTTGGTTGGTGCTTGTCAATGCAATCAACGGAAAGTCCATGGAACTGGTAAAGAGGACCCATCCATTCAGAGTCTCGTTTCGCCAGGTAGTCGTTCACAGTTACTACGTGAACACCTTTTCCTGAAAGCGCATTTAAATAAACAGGTAATGTTGCAACAAGTGTCTTTCCTTCACCTGTTTGCATTTCGGCAATATTCCCACGATGCAATACGGCACCACCCATAAGCTGAACATCGTAATGCACCATATTCCATTGAACATCGGCACCGGCTGCTGTCCATTTGTTATGCCAGATCGCTTTATCCCCTTCGATAGTGATTCCATCTTTTTTCATGGACAATTCGCGGTCAAATTCTTTAGCTGCTACGGTAAGGTGGCCGTTCTCTGACCATCTCCTTGCAGTTTCCTTAATGACAGCAAAAGCTTCGTTAATGATCTCTTCTAAAACCTCTTCGATTTTCTGATCGATTGTCTTTACCATTTTGTCGATCTGATCGAAAAGTTCCTCTTTCTCGTTAATATCGGTATTGACATCTGAAGCTTTTTTATTCAGATCCTCCAGCTCCTTTTCTAGATCACTTGTAGCTGCCTTGATTTTTTCTTGAAAAAAAATGGTCTTACCTCTCAGATCATCGTCACTAAGGGATTGGAAAGAATTGAAGAATTCATTCGATTTATCAATGATTGGTTGATATTCTTTTCGGTCTTTGGTTGATTTGTCTCCAAACAGTTTTTTTAATAATCCAGCTACCATAGTAATGCTCAATTTGAGAAGAGCCAAAAGTAATGATTTATCCCATTAAATCTGACCTTTAATTACGAATATTGTAGTTGTACTTTGACATAAATTATTCCAAAGCGTTCTAACTGACAGAATGACAACTTTCAGACGCATTTATTGTCAATCATTATGTTGAAAAACGTCAGTTTCATATGTTCTTAAAGTTGTATTCTTTGGTATCTTTGCGCCATGCATGAAATGATATTGATCTTAGATTTTGGATCCCAGTACACGCAGCTAATTGCCAGACGCGTTAGGGAAATGAACGTGTATTGTGAGATACATCCTTGGAATAATTGCCCGGAGATTAAAGAAAATGTAAAGGGAGTAATTTTATCTGGGAGTCCCTTTTCCGTTAGAGATGGAGCTTCCCCAAAACCGAATCTTGATCAAATTAAAGGTAAAATGCCATTGTTAGGAGTTTGTTTCGGTGCTCAATATCTAGCGCACAATTATGGAGGTGAAGTTTTACCAAGTACCATTAGGGAATATGGTCGTGCAAATTTGACATATGTGGATCATGAAAACAGACTAACCAAAGGAATGACTTCTGGTTCACAAGTATGGATGTCTCATGGGGATACGATCAAAGTTGTTCCGTCTAATTATACGATCATTGCCAGCACTCATGATGTCAATGTGGCAGGATATGAAATAGAAGGTGAAGATACCTTTGGAATTCAGTTCCATCCTGAGGTTTATCATTCACTTGAAGGAAAAATTTTACTTGAAAATTTCATAGTTGGGGTATGTAATTGCAGTCAGGATTGGACGCCTGAAAGTTTCGTTGATGAAACAGTAATGAATTTAAGAGCTCAACTTGGACAAGATAAAGTTATTTTAGGATTAAGTGGTGGTGTAGACTCATCTGTAGCTGCAGTGCTTTTACACAAGGCCATTGGTAATAATCTATATTGCATTTTCGTTGATAATGGACTTCTTCGCAAGAATGAATTTAGTTCTGTACTTGAATCATATCAGGGGATGGGGCTCAATGTAAAAGGAGTTGATGCATCTCAAAAGTTTTATTCGGCTTTAGAAGGATTAACTGATCCTGAATTGAAGAGAAAAGCAATCGGAAAAGTCTTTATTGATGTATTTGACGAGGAGTCAAAATTGGTGGAAGATGCGAAATGGCTTGGGCAGGGGACGATCTATCCTGACGTTATAGAATCTGTTTCAGCAAATGGTGGTCCTTCTCAAACAATAAAGTCGCATCACAATGTTGGTGGCCTTCCTGATTATATGAATTTGAAAGTAGTTGAGCCGCTTCGTTTATTATTTAAAGATGAAGTAAGAAGGATTGGACGCTCAATTGATATTGATGAAAAGATTTTAGGACGGCATCCATTCCCAGGTCCTGGTCTTGGTATTCGTATCCTTGGAGATGTGACGGCTGAAAAAGTAAGGATTCTTCAAGATGTCGATGCAATCTTCATTGAAGGATTGAAAGAAGACGGATTATACAATGATGTTTGGCAGGCTGGGGCTATCTTTTTGCCTATTCAATCCGTTGGCGTTATGGGCGACGAAAGGACCTATGAAAATGCTGTTGCATTGAGAGCTGTTACATCAACGGATGGAATGACTGCAGATTGGTGTCATTTACCATATGATTTTCTGGCTAAAATCTCGAACAGGATCATTAATCAGGTAAAGGGTATTAATCGAGTGACCTATGACATTAGCTCGAAGCCACCCGCTACAATAGAATGGGAATAATGGCATTATCATTGCAAATTGCCAACCAAACTAAAAGCAAATGAGATATATCGTATTTTTCTTGATCCTTGTTCCATTATTTGGATTTTCTCAGCCAGGACAGGCTCCTGTTGAGTTAAAGGAAGGTGTTAAATTCTACGTTCATACAATTGAAGCCGGGAACACGCTTTTTGGCCTTCAGAGAATCTATGGAACAACGGTTGAACAGATCGTTACGGATAATCAAGGAGTGGAGAAGGGTATGGTTGTTGGGCAAAAGGTTTATGTTCGAGTTGCCTTGGTAACAGTTGAACATGTGGTTCAAAAGAAAGAGACAATCTATGCTATATCCAGAAAATATGGTGTTTCCGTGAATGATATATTAACTGCGAATTCTGGTTTAGAAGAGAATATTCAGGTTGGTCAGATGATTAGAATTCCCGGGGTTGACAGATCAATGGCTAATGGTACGGGCGTGACCGATATGGTTGAGGAGAGATCGATTGAAAATGCCGAAGTACAACCCGTGGTGATTTCGTTTGAAGATTCGATCATTGAGCATAAAGTATTAGATGATGAGACATTGTATAGCATTTCAAAACGATTCATGGTTTCGGTTGAAGAATTGCAAAAATTAAATTTTTTGAAGTCATCGAAGATTAAGCCTGGTGACATTCTCAAGATACCAGTTAAAAAAGAGTCAATTGAAAAAATCGAGGTGCGTGAAGTGCCACAAGTATTAAGTCGAAAGATTGATTCTACCTTGTTGTTCCCTGTAAAATCGAGATATAAGGTTGCATTATTATTACCTCTCAACTTAGAAAAAGGTCCTAACGACTTTGTAGGATCTCTTTCAACTGATTTTTACATGGGGGCGCAATTAGCCTTAGATTCTCTTGAGAAAAAAGGTCTCAAGGCAGAGGTGTTTGTTCATGACACAAAGAATGATACGATTTCATTAAAGTTAACCCTCTCAAAGCCTGAGTTTAATGACATGGACATTGTTATTGGGCCATTGTTCTCTGAGAATTCTGAGTATGTAGGGAAATGGTGTAAGGAAAGAGGGGTTAGGATGATTTGTCCGGTGGCGGCTAGTCCTACCATGCTCAAAGATAACCCTTACATCTATCATGCTGTTCCTTCTGAGGTTACCTTAATGAAAGGTTTGGCTGAATATATTCTGAAAAACCATTCGAAAGAGCAAATTTTATTGGTGAAACCTAAAAATGAAAAGGACAGACTGTTATACGATGCCTTTAGGTCAGCATACATGGCTTTGACTACAGGTGGTTCCAGACCTAAATTGGTTGATCTTAACCCACAGGATGTAAATACATATGTGAAAAGAGGATTAAATACAGTTGTCGTATACCCTGCTACAGATAAAGCTTCCATTATGAGTTTTCATAATGATTTTAATGTTGAGATTGCAAAGTATAGCGCTACATCTTTTTGGGTATATGGTACCAAAGAATGGTTGAATTATGACGAAGTCTCTATTTATAATTGCAGGTATTCATTTGGTTATTCGTCTCCAAATGACTTTCAATATTCATATCCAGAAGTAATTTCTTTGCACAGGAAATTCAGAAGTGAATTTAGAGCGGATATGTCAAAAATGGCAGTTCAGGGGTTTGATGTCATCAATTACTTCTTAGGATTGATGATTTTAGGAATTGACATAGAGAAGCAAGTAATGAATGAATATTCAATGGATCAAATAGGTGCAGGTAATGGATACGAAAACACTAATGCTTGTATCCTTGTGATTGAAAATGGTGAATTCATAAAGATGAACGATTAAAATGGATCAAAGAATCGCTGAGAAATTCAGGTCATTACAGGAATTCATTTGTTCAGAGCTGGAAAAACTAGACGGAAAATCTAAGTTTAACGAGGATACTTGGGTTCGGTTAGAAGGAGGAGGAGGTAGAACTAGAACCCTTGCAAAAGGCAATGTCATTGAAAAAGGTGGAGTAGCTTTTTCAGAAGTTTTTGGTCCAATTTCTGAATTGATGGCCAAACAATTGAATCTGTCTGGTTCATCTTTTTATGCAACCGGGGTTTCAATTGTATTGCACCCAGAAAATCCCTTTTATCCTATCATTCATATGAATGTAAGGTATTTTGAAATGGATACTGGTGCATTTTGGTTCGGTGGTGGTATTGATCTGACTCCTCATTATATTGTTCCCGAGCAAGCCGGTGTGTTTCACAGATCACTCAAAGAAGTTTGTGATAAGTATAATGTTTCATTTTATCCTAAATTTAAAAATTGGGCAGATGATTATTTTTTCTTACCTCATCGTGATGAAACAAGAGGGGTTGGAGGGATATTCTATGATCATTTAACCGAAGAATGTGGTCTTTCAAAAGATCAACTTATTGAACTTGCTCTCGATTTGGGCAGACTATTTCCTAAAGTTTATGGTGAGCAAATAAATATGAATCTTAACAAGTCGTTCAATGATGACAACATTTCATGGAGAAATCATCGAAGAGGAAGATATGTTGAGTTCAATTTAGTGCATGATAAGGGTACCAAGTTTGGTCTCCTTAGCGGTGGCAGGACGGAATCGATCCTGCTTAGTATGCCTCCTCAAGCCGAATGGACTTATTGCCATCAACCGAGAAAGGATTCAGCAGAGGATTACACTTTAAATTACTTAAAGAAAAATATTGATTGGGTGAATTGTTAAATAAATAACAATCGATCTAATGTATATGAATTTTACTCAATTCTGGTATCATTTAAGTTCAATTTGGCAACTCTTTTTAGTAAATTAGCGTCAACTGAAAGTTCGCTAATTACTACTTGATGAAAAAACTAATTGCATCCTTATTAATCCTTTGTTTTTCAGGAGTTTATAATTATTATCTATCACAGTCAACTATGACTTGTGCTGTAGGAGGTGGTTCTAACACATTAACTCAATGTGGTGGACAATACATGGATCCGGGTGGTACGGGGAATTACCCAGATAATTCAGATTGTGTTCAAACAATTTGTCCAGGGACAGCCGGTCAATGTGTTACAATACAGTTTACTTCTTTTAATCTCGAGAACAACTGGGATTTTCTCTACATATACAATGGAAATTCAACTGCTGCCCCTTTAGTTGCAACATACACTGGTACAACCGTACCTTCGCAGATTACGGCTACAACGGGATGTCTAACATTGCGTTTTACTTCAGATGGAAGTGTTTCATCTACAGGTTGGTTGGCAAACATTATTTGTACCCCATGTGGTTCTCCACCACCCCCACCACCTGGTCCTACTGTGGCAAGTGATTGTGCTCAAGCTGTAAATATTTGTACCAATTCCTCTTTTCAAATTGATCCAAATGGATCTGGTTCTGTGGTAGAATTCACAACTGGATCTATTTCGAATCCTTCGATTAATCCCGCATCGGCCAACTCAGGATGTTTGTTATCTGGTGAACTTAATAGTACTTGGATGATCGTGAACATAGCTACAACTGGGACACTTGAATTTTCTTTTGGAACTGCCGGAGGAAGTGGCTGCCTGGATTGGATAATGTGGCCATACTCCGGACCAGTTAGTTGTAATCAAATCATTAACAATACATTAGCGCCAATACGTTGTAATTGGAATGCTAATTGTCAAAATTTCACGGGTATAGCTGCGCCTTTACCCGCAGGAGGATTAGCGGGAGATTTTGAACCGGAGCTCAATGTGACTTGTGGTCAACGTTATTTGATTTGTTTGTCTAATTATAGTTCGCAAACGACAAGTTTACCGCTTAATTTCTTTGGAACAGCAAGTGTGAGTTGTTCAACATTCACACCGATCACTGTAAACAATGCAACAATTTGTCCAGGAGCATCGGCAACATTAACTGCGTCTGGAGGAAATACATACACTTGGTCTCCTTCTACTGGATTAAGTGCTACAACCGGTGCGACTGTTACAGCTTCGCCAGCAGCAACAACAACTTACACTGTGACAGGAGTTGGGAACTGTGGAACGGGTACTGCAACATCGACGGTTACTGTACTTCCTGCTAATGATCCTTCTTGTGTTACGACATGTACAGCTACAGCTTCAAATACGGGCCCTTATTGCGCTGGTGGAACTATTCAGTTGAATGGTGGAGGTGGAGGTACCTATTCTTGGACTGGTCCAAATGGTTTCACTTCGACTTCTCAAAATCCAACTCTACCTGCAACAGCTGCTGCTGCGGGCACCTACACTTTGACGATTAATGTTAGCGGTTGTATTGCAACAGCGACTACCACTGTCGTGGTGAATCCAGTGGCAACCGCAAATGCAAATATAGATCAAACGATTTGTCAAGGTCAAACTGTGACTTTAGCGGGTTCATTTGGCGGTGGGGCAACATCTGCAACCTGGACTGCGCCTTCTGGTTCTTTTTCAAATGCTACCAATATGTCGGCGGTATATACACCAACGATTACAAGTGGTACGGTTACTTTAACTTTAACTACCAATGACCCGGCAGGACCTTGTCCGGCTGTTACCGATCAGATGATTATTACTGTAAATCCATTACCAACAGTTAATGGGGGAGTTGATCAAACTGTTTGTGCAGGTACGGCTGTTACATTATCTGCAACGGGTGCAACAACTTATTCATGGAATAATGGTGTAACACAGGGGGTAGCCTTTACACCTGCTGCGACAACTACGTATACGGTTACTGGTACTACTGCAGCTGGATGTACTTCAACAGATCAGGTTTTAGTGACAGTTAATCCTATTCCAGTGGTTAATGCTGGTCCTGATGTATCAATTTGTATTGGAGCTTCGACGACCTTAACGGCTTCAGGAGCTGCAGCATATTCTTGGTCTCCTGGTGGTCAAACGACTGCGTCTATTACAGTTTCGCCTGTTTCAAATACAACTTACACCGTCACAGGAACTAGTTTAGGTTGTACTTCTACTGATGCGGTTACTGTCTCGGTTCTTGCTAACGCACCAATCAATGCTGGTCCTGATGTGGCTATTTGTCTTGGTGCTTCTACTACCTTGACAGGTACAGGGGGGGTGACATATTCTTGGGCTCCAGGCGGACAAATCACTTCTATAATTACAGTTACACCTTCTGTGACAACGACGTATACCTTAACCGGTACAAATGCCAGTGGATGTATCGGTACAGATCAGGTGGTGGTAACCGTAAATCCACTTCCAATAGTGAATGCTGGTCCGGATGTGGCGGTTTGTGCAGGTGCTTCTGTGACTTTAACAGTATCAGGCGCTTCAACATATTCATGGAATAACGGAGTGACACAAGGTGTTGCTTTTGTTCCAGCTGCAACTGCAACCTATACAGTAACAGGAACAAGTGCTGCGGGTTGTATATCAACCGATCAGGTAGTGGTAACTGTAAATCCACTTCCAACATTGAATGCAGGAGCAGATCAGGCAGTTTGTGCTGGA
>JALRFI010000103.1 GCA_023253775.1 Crocinitomicaceae bacterium | reverse complement strand
ATAGTCTGAAGTTGTTCTTTCGAGTTTATTGCACCAATATCTGTGTTCTTATCCAATGGATTTCCTACATAGAGACTATCCAAACGTTGCTTTAGTTTTTTAACCACTGTATCTGCAACAGATTCATGAACAAATAGTCGTGATCCTGCACAACAAACATGTCCCTGATTAAAGAAAATTCCATTTACAATCCCCTCCACAGCTTGATCGATAGGAGCATCCTCAAGAATAATATTCGCAGATTTCCCGCCCAATTCCAACGTCGCTTTTTTATTGGTTGCTGAAATTGCTTTCTGAATGATCTTTCCTACATCAGTTGATCCAGTGAAGGCGACTTTGTCTACATCAGGATGATTCACAATCGCAGCTCCTGTATCTCCAAAACCTGTCACAATATTTACCACACCGGCAGGCAAACCAGACTCTTCAATGATCTCAGCAAGTTTTAATGCTGTCAATGATGTTGATTCGGCAGGCTTTAAGACAACTGTATTTCCCGCTGCCAAAGCGGGAGCAATCTTCCATGCTGCCATAAGCAATGGAAAATTCCAAGGAATAATTTGTCCTGCGACTCCCAAGGATTCAACTTTTCTATTCGGAAAAGCATAATCCAATTTATCAGCCCATCCAGCATAATAAAAGAAATGATTACATGCGAGTGGAATATCTATATCTCTCGATTCTCTAATCGGTTTTCCCCCATCAAGAGTTTCTATGACAGCAAGTTCTCTGGCTTTTTCCTGCATCATACGGGCGATTCGGTAAATATATTTACCTCTTTCCTTGCTACTCATTTTGCCCCACGCTCCCTCGTAAGCTTTACGTGCTGCTTTCACCGCTTTATCAACGTCTGTTTGATTAGCGTGAGCCACTGATGAGATCTTTTCCTCATTCGAAGGATTTATACTATCAAAGTATTTCCCACTTGAAGGTTTAACCCATTTCCCATCAATAAACAAATCGTATTTGTCTTTTAAGGCAATATGCGAAGTGCCCTCAGGAGAAGGTGAAAAATCCCAACCACTCAATTTTTTATCAGTTTTCTTTGCCATTCTTTAATCTATCGAGAAATAATCTGAAGATTGGTAAACACCTGTTTCCATCTTAATGATCTGCATTAATACATCGTTTGCTAAGCTACTAGCGCCGAATCTGAACCATTCGTTTGATAGCCAAGCGTCACCTAACGTTTCTTTCACCATAACCAGGTAATGAAGAGCAGCTTTCGCTGTAGAGATCCCACCAGCCGGTTTCATTCCAATCATGACTCCTGTACTGTCATAATGATCTTTAATTGCCATCAACATAGTGTAAGTCACTTGCATCGTGGCGGCTGGCTGAATTTTTCCAGTTGAAGTTTTAATGAAATCTGCACCTGCATGAATAGCGATATCGCTAGCCTTTCTTACATTATCCAATGTGACCAGTTCTCCAGTTTCCAAAATTACTTTAAGCCTCGCTTTACCGCAAGCCTCCTTTATGGCAGAAATCTCATCAAAAACAAATTGGTATTCGCCTGAAAGGAATTTCCCCCTCGATATCACCATATCAATTTCGTCAGCACCACTTTCAACCGCAAATCTCGTATCATCAAGCTTTACACATAATGGGGCTTGCCCACTTGGGAAAGCTGTTGAAACAGAAGCTATTTTTACGTCTGATCCCTTTACTGCTGCCTTTGCCACGCCTACCATTGAAGGATAAACACAAACAGCAGCTGTCGCAGGTAATCCAGGGTGAGCGTCATGAAGATGAATTGCTTTATAACACATTTGCTTTACCTTGCTGGGAGTGTCTTTTCCCTCCAAGGTAGTTAGGTCAATCATATTCAAAACCATTTTTAAGCCCTGAATCTTTGATTCATTTTTAATACTTCTGGTTTGAATTCTAGCGACTCTTTCCTCAACTCCGACTTTATCGACAGAAGGACTGTCATGTCTTAAAGGATCAAAGACAGAACTATAGGGTTTTGGTTTATTCATTGGATTGTTCAATAAAATCAAAGATAAAAATACATAACTGAATCTTAATAAAAAAAGCGGCCCTAAGCCGCTTAACTATCTCTTCTAGTTTGATTTATAGTTGCCCATCAGAATGATAGACGCCGTTCTTAAATACTTTCACTTTCAAAAGGATACCATCACGATCGTACTCATAAACTTTTCCATCCCAAAGCACTCCGTTCTTAAATATTCCGTCTTGAGAGATTTCCTCGTTTTTATTGTAGATTTTATTATATCCATTGGGTTGGAACTTAACTCCCTTCGTGTTTGGAGAGGCTACCTTTGGTGCAGTTTCTTTGGAAATTCCTGGGTCATTCACTTTAACAGCCGGACTTACCATTTCACGTGGATCACTTTTTACAACAGTACCGTCTTCTCCATAATAAACCAATTCCTTAATATCACCATTTTCGTAATATCTAGTCGCTTTCCCCGTTGCCTTTCCATCATTTGCCTCATACTCAAATTCAACTTGCCCGTTAGGATAAAAATAAGTTACCTTGCCATTCTCATTACCAGAAGCATTGTAAACAGCTTGGTATTCCAACTTTCCGTTTTCATGATATCGCTGCAAAGAATCGCGATATAAGTTTCTTTCAAAGGTACCTTTTTCTTTTACCTTACCATTCGGGTAAATCTTGACATAAGCACCTTCAGGCCGATTATTGTGATATTCCCCTCTTAGCTTTGGGGTTACTCCGTCTGTATGATAGATGACCCAAGTACCCTCTTTCCGATCGTCTACATAAGGACCTTCTTCAATCTTTCCATCTGCCGGATAACCTTTTTCCGGACGATCCTTACCAAAATATATCCAACGCCCTTGCTTGCGCCCTTGATTATCCTTCTGGTTGATTTTGTCGTCCTGGCTATTCTCAGCAAAAGATTG